>JAKPNC010000144.1 GCA_029548585.1 bacterium
GGGCAAGACAGTTGGTCGTGCAGGAAGCATTGGATACTATCTTGTGTTTGGCAGGATCATAATCCTTCTCGTTTACTCCCAGAACAATGGTCACGTCCTCGCCTTCCGCAGGTGCGGAAATAAGAACCCTGGACGCTCCGGCCGAGAGGTGGGCCGAGGCCTTTTCTGCCTTGGTAAAAAGCCCCGTGGACTCGACCACGATGTCAACTCCAAGGCTCTTCCATGGAAGGCTTGCCGGATCCTTCTCCGCAAAAACCTTGAATTCCTTCCCGTCTATGACAATTGCTCCCTCTCTTGCTTCTACCTTTCCCGGGTAAATCCCGTAGCTTGAATCATACTTGAACAGATGCGCAAGGGTCTTTGAATCCGCTATGTCGTTGAAAGCTACAAATTCAAGCTCCTTGAAATTCTTTTCCAGGGCTGCCCTGAGAACAAGTCTTCCTATCCTTCCAAAACCATTAACACCTACTTTCGCCATTATATCCTCCCATAATTTGTATTGGCTAACTCAAAACTCAGTTGCCTTCAGGATCCTTCCTGTTGGAGACACGCCCGGAACAAACATAAGGAACCGCGCATGAATAAAACCGGGCTAAAATGCCTTAATAATAATACCCGAAAGATCCCGAATAAGTCATCATTATACTACATCTTTTGATTCTCTGCAAATTAAATATGAAAAAGAGGAATGACAAACACAAGAAAAACATTATGCCTTTATATTGAAAACGGCAGACGAATCCTTTGTAGATTAGTTTATACATATGCACATGAAGCCTGCAACTACAAAAATAATGATACTTTGTGGACCTCCCCCGTGCATAGCCGTGACTTCCCTTCCCGCTAAAGCATATTTTCTGAAACTTAGAGCAGAAGGCCGGGCTGACAAAATCACGGATACGGGTAAAAAATTAGCAATTTTATAGGGATTGATTACTAAATCTAAGCTTATAAAGGATTTAACGTTAAATTCTTTTATATGAATTCCAGTGTGAAAAAAGGATTCAGGCTTTCGCCACTGTAAGGATGATGACCGTGGATGCCCCGGCGGAGAGGAGCGTTTTTTTAGCGGAAAGAGCCGTAGCCCCGGTGGTATAAACATCATCTACAAGAAGGACAAACGACTTTTCCATGATCCTCTGCCTCCCGGAAGCAAAGATGCCGGACATATTTCTTTTTCTGTCTTCCCGCCCAAGGGCCGTTTGTGAAATAGTGTTTTTACTTTTTGCGAGGGCGTCCAACATGACTTTCTTCTTAAGAATCCGGCCAAGGCATACTGATATCATTGCAGACTGGTTGAATCCCCTTGAAAACTCCTTCTTCCAGTGGAGCGGCACAGGCACAATAACGTCAAAGGAAAGAGTATCCTTTCTTTCGGCAAGGTATGCGGCAAGTACCATGGCAAGTCTTTGAGCGTAATATTTTTTCCTTCTGTACTTCAGATCGGATATGATCCTCCTTATTTCACCTTCATACCTGAAGACATGGAAGGTATCGTCGCCCGGCTTGCTTTCCAGAAGGCATAGCCGGATGAAGCATTCCCTGCAGAAACCGTAAGAATTTATCTCCGTATCTTTCCAGCAGCAGGTACAACCTTTCCTTGAGAAGAGTGACATTAACATCTTTTTTGTAGACATGAGGGTTGTTATATTCTACAATATCATGCATGAGATTAAAAATACGAACCTCTTACATCCTCGGGGAATTTTCCCTGAACATGATCTTCGCAACGGCTGTATTCGCTTTCATGTTCTCCATGAGGGCATTGCTGAAGATTTTCGAATTGTATGTCAGGGGAACCTTTTCCCCCTTTCTGGTATCAAAGGTTTTCTTCCTCGCGCTCGCATCGACTTTTTCCATCATAATCCCGCTTGCCTTCCTTTATTCTTCAACGGCCATATTCGCCAGGATGTCAATGGACCGGGAACTCCTGGTGCTCTCTTCTTCCGGCATTCCGCCTTTAAGGATGACCGGGCCGCTCATCCTTCTTTCCTCGTTCACCGTCCTCTTTCTGGTGATGTTCAACCTTTATGTCCTTCCGGCGGCAAATTACAGCCAGCGCCAGCTTATCCGGGCCCTCAGGTTCAGAAATCCGCTCTCCCTCATACAGGAGAAAAATGTTATAACCGAAATCCCCGGTATAACCATATTTCTCGGAAAGATTGACAGGGATTTCCGGATTGAAGACATTTCCATAACGCAGACAGAAGACGGAAGAATAAATTTCATAAGGGCCGGAAACGGAAACCTTAAGTACGACAGGAAAGAAAACGCGTTGATCTTCAGCCTCAGGGATGGATCCCTGGTCAGCCAGTACAGGAAGGAGGAGATAGCCACCCTCAACTTCGATTGTTACACGTTCACTTACACGCTTCCTGAAAGTTTCATTCCGCGGGCTGCCGCGAGCAAGATGTCCGACAGGATGCTTCCTGAGCTCCTTTCGGTTGGAGGCTTCGAAGAAACTCTCGAGATAAACAAGAGAATCGTCTACGGCGTCACCCCGATTCTTTTCATGTTTCTCGGAGCCGCGATTGGACGAAGGGTCCGGCAGAAAAGCAAGATCCTGCACGTGGGCCTGGGAGGCGCAACGGGACTGATCTTCTACCAGGCTGTATTCGCCGGCGAGATACTCGCAAGGAGGTTTGCCTTTCCTCCACTTGTCTGGTCAGGAGCCATAGTGTCCGGATTATCATCCTTCCTCCTCTGGAGAAAAAAATGTTGAAGACAAGATACGTATTCTCGTCTTTCCTGAGGATCTTCTCCGTATCGGCTCTCTCTTTCATTGGAATATTCATTTTTGCCAGGATAATGGACGACCTGTCTGATTCAATAAAGCTCGGTGAGAAGCTGAACCTTCTCAGATACCTTTACGACGTTCCTTCGGTATTCGTGGAGATTTCTCCCATAATAACCTTTCTTTCCGGAATGTTTCTTCTTTCGGAGATGCTTAAACATGGAGAATTGAAGACCCTTGAGATCTCAGGCATAAGCTTCAGGAAGATATTCTACCTTATATCGGCATGCGGTCTGCTCATCTCGGCGGCCTCCTTTTATATAAGGAATTTCGCCATGCCCCGGCTCAATGCGTCTCAGGATGCCGGCGTGCAGGAATGCCCGGTAAATTTCTCCTCGCCCGGATACCTGCTTCATGCTGAAAGATTCTTGTCGCCGTCAAGCCTCAGGCAGGTAAGGATTTCCATGCCTGCCGAAGCGGATAACGCAGCGATATCGGTTGTAAAAGCAGAGTCTGCCTCCTACACGGGAGAAGGAAGATGGGTATTCAACAACGGCACCCAATGGATTTTCGACAAAAGCGGAATCCTTCGCAAAACCTCTGATTTCAGATCCCTGTCCCTGGATTTCCCGGTAACGCCCGACATCCTTTCCGCTTCAGAGGAAAGGATTTCCAGCCTATCCTTCCCGGAATTAAAGCGGGTTGTCAACGGCATGAAAAAACTCGGAATATCATCCCCCCGGATCCGAAGCCATTTCCACGAGAGAACAGCATACCCCCTTCTCAATTTTTTCCTGCTTTTCATACTTCTTCCTTTTTTTTCCGTGAGGAAAAAAATCTCCGGGATACTGGTGATAAGCTCTTCTATACTCCTCGCGTTTGCAGCCTACGGCATTTACGCTTTCGGTTCCGGCCTTGCCGTATCAGGCAAGATCCCGCCTGCAGCAGGGGTATGGATGCTGCACGTTCTTGCCGGACTTTTTATGCTTTTTTATACCCGTGCTTCATCCATGGCTGAATTGAAAAGAAATGCCGGCGTATAAGCATGTAGCGAGACTTACACGGGCATGCACATTCAGAAAAAGCTTCACAAAAATAATTCATACTGACATGCAATTTTTTCCGGGGATATATATGCAGGTTCCCTGTCACTCCCTTAATTAGGATTTACCTTTCTTTCCCTTCCTGCATTTTCGCCTCTTTAAGACATGCCGGGCAAAACGGCGCAATCTGTCTCCCGGGATAAGGCAGTATGCATTTAAGACCAATATATGTCCTTGAAAATCCAAATAATTGAAAGATTGCCTTAAATCTTATATAATAATGGGAATCGAACCAGCTACCCTTCTTCAGGGAAGGGGAAACGCCTTCCCGGTAATTTTCCGGACTTAAAGGCATCTTTTTTTTAACATTATCAGAGACCATACCGGTGACAACAATGGAAAGAGAAGACCTTGTTATAGAAATCGGATGCGAGGACCTGCCGTCATGGACGGGGAAGTATCTCAGGGAAAGATGGATCCCCACTCTCGAAAACATGGTCAGGGAGAACAGGATCCCCTACACATCATTAAGCTTTTACAACACGTCGAGAAGACTAATCCTCTACTTCAGGGACGTGTCTCCCATGCAGAACGACTTTGTGACCGAGATAACCGGCCCGCCGGTAAGCGCCGGCATTGACAGCGAAGGTAATTACACCCAGGCAGCGAAGGGATTTGCCGCTTCCAACGATACTTCCCTGCAGGACCTCTTTGTAAGAGAAAAGAAAGGTAAAAAGGTCCTGGCGCTTGCCAAAAAGGAGAAGGGAAAACCTTCAAAGGATGTTATCGGAAGCATTATCCAGGAGAGCCTTAAAAAAACTGAGATACCCCGGGCCATGAAATGGAAAGAAGGTGATACAAAATTTATCAGGCCCGTAAGGTGGATTCTGGCGCTTCTCGGCAGAGAGGTCGTCAACATTGAGATCGGAGGGATCCGCAGCTCGAGGTACACTTTCGGGCACAGGGTTCTGAGCCCGGCAAAACTGAAGATTTCATCCTCCCGGGAATATCCGGACAGGATACTTAAGAATTTCGTGATGTTTGACGGAGCCCTTAGGTTCGAGTATGCCAGGGCCCTGATAGGCAAGGAAGCATCGGAGTGCGCATCATTCGAAGAAAGCCAGCTGAAAGAGATAATGGAGACCGTTGAATACCCGTTCGCACTGAGATGCGGACTTAAGGAAGAATACCTGTCACTTCCACCCGAGGTTGTAAGCGCGGTCATACTTAAACTGAGGGGTATTCCCCTGTTTGACGCCCAGGGTAGGCTCAAGCCTTTTTATATAACGATTTCTGACGGGGTAAAAGGCGAAAGCGTGAATAATAATTACCTTTCGGTACTTTCAAGCAAAATGGAAGACGCCATCTTCTTCATGGAAAAAGACATGTCAATCCCGTTCCATGAATACTCCGCCAATCTTAAAAGGATATCCTACCACCCGAGATGGGGAAGCGTGCATGACAGGGTTGAGAGGTTCAAAAAGATATCAAAGATCCTCATGGAATACACAGGAACCATGGGGGAAGAAGTTAAAAATAACGTTGATGCCGCAATATCGCTG
>JAKPNC010000154.1 GCA_029548585.1 bacterium
CCTGCCATGCAGAAAACCATGATGCCCGGCATGATCAACCTGAACAGAATATTCATTGCCATCCCCCCATTGATGTTATAAGCACCTGACTCCCTGGAGTCTCCGTCAAATATTTTTGGCACAGCCCGCTTCAACAAATTAACAGTTACAGCTATAGCCCCGCGTTCTCAATGCCGGTTATCATGTAAGCCTGCAGAACCCCTGTCTGGTCGGAATTGAAAAAGGCCTTTTTGCCGTCGGGTGAAAGGAAAGGATGTATATGGCTTGCTTTACTGCGGGAAGAGCACGAATCCGCAATCCGGGTCCAGTCAGAAGCCGCCATTTTTCCCTCTACCCCGAGTTTGGCAATATAAATGTCGCGAAGAAAATAGTCTGAGACCAGGAGCCTGCCCCCGATGTCTGTTGAAAAGTGGCCGAATCCCGGTTTATCGAAACTCCTGCTCAGGTCGTTCCTCTTTCCCCCCGGAGTCTGCAGGCCGGCATGTCCTGAACCTTCAATTCCCCTGCTCTCAAGAAGCCTGGCATCCTCGTTGTCACGGTACCATACGCTGGCTATGGCCCAATCGCTCCGGCCCCTCCAGCACTCGTGGCCGGTGCAGAACTCCATGCCGTCCCTGCCCCAGGGAAAAGTCCTGAAATTACTGCCGTCATCCCTTATCAGGTGTATGTCTGCCCCATCACCCGAAACCAGCTCTTTCCTCGAGCCGTCCTTCTCCACGGAACTGCCGTGGTTCTCCTGTATCATGATATCCCGGTTGTGCAGGATATCCGTGGAGCGGCAGTACTGGGGATGCATGTTAATCCATTCCGGCCCCTGTTTAACCACCGAAACGGTCCCCTTTTCCACATCCAGAACCATGAGCCCCCACGGCGCCCTTTCCGTCCTGCCGTCTCCAAGGAAGCCGGATATGGCTATCCTGCAACCGTCGGAGGATATGGTTGACAGGCTGTATATCCTTGAAGGGATAGTGGATGTCCCGGGCAGGGGAGAATCCAGAACCATTATCACTTCGGCTTTCCTGCTTACGGAAAAGTCTATCCGTTTAAGGATGAGGCGTCCGCCGTTAAGCCTGGTTTCATCAACGAAATAGTAGAAGTACCTCCCGTCGGGAGAGACTGCAGGGCCGGTTGTCCCGGTTTCTTCAGTCAGGGTCTCCAGGCTGCAGCCGTTGTTTATATCGCACAGGAGATACCTGTGGCCGGGATTATTCCTGTCGGCACCGTGAGCGGTGGCACATCTGTGGAGGATAAATTTGCTTGAACAGGGGAAGAAAACCTGGGCTTCCATGTAAACGTGGCAGGCCCCGCATTCTTCTTCCGTAAGCTGAATTACCTGGATTCCTTCATGGAATACAGGCATATCTTTCCTGATTATCATCCCATCCTCTTTCCCGGGAAAAAGATCTCCTTTCAGGCGGTATGAAGAATAAACTGGTCCAGGGATATGTTCCCGCCTGTGATTACGGATACGATCTTTCTGCCCAGGAGGCCTGTTTTGCCCCTGATCACCGCGGCCAGGGAGGCGACCCCGGCAGTTTCAACGACAACCTTATATTCATCAAAAGCGGTTTTCATTGCAAACCTTATATCGTCATCATTGACAAGAACTATGTCGTCTATATACTTTGATATGATAGACAGGTTTATCTCCTCGGTCTTCTTTACGGCTATCCCCTCGGCTATCGTATTTATCTTCTTCAGTTCCTTTACCCTGCCCGATTTCCATGCGGAAAAAACCGCCGCAGCGCCTTCCGCCTGGACTCCTATCACCCTGACTGACGGATTCTGCTCCTTGATGGCGGTCAGGATCCCCGCTATAAGTCCCCCTCCCCCTATGGGCACAACCACGCAGTCGGCGTCGGGGACCTGTTCCATGACTTCAAGCCCGATAGTGCCCTGCCCCGCTATAATGAGAGGGTCGGCAAACGGGTGGATAAATGTAAGGTTTTCTTCCTCGGCCTTCTTTATGGCGTAACGGTAGCTCTCGAGAAAAGTCTGGCCGGTTATTGTCACCGCGGCCAGCTTCTTCAACCGGGCAATCTTGTGTTCCGGCGTCGATTCCGGAACGATAACGGAGGCCTTGAGATTTTCCCAGTGTGAAACGTAGGCAACGCCCAGCCCGTGGTTTCCGGACGTGGCGCATATTATGCCCTTATCCCTGTCCCGGCGCGTAAGGGAACCTATCTTGTTGAGTACGCCCCTTATCTTGAAAGCCCCGCTTCTCTGCAGGTTTTCAAGTTTCAGTGTAATTCTGTTGCCATACTGCCTGTTGACGAAATCCCTCGTCAGCACGGGTGTCGGATATATATCCTTTTTTATTTTCCTGTAAGCATTCCTGATATCTTTCAGTGCCACCATTTAATCTTCCCCTTTTCTCAGGAGTTTGCCGGCTGTTACCTTCCGAAACCTGCCCCCTGATATTGTTATTTTGCCGTTTATTATAACATAAGATATTCCCTCGGCGCGCCTTTCAGAATCTTCAAACGTTGCCATGTCCCTTACCCTTCCGCTGTCAAAGACAACGATATCGGCGAAATTGCCTTCCTTTATCTCTCCTCTCCTGGAAAGGCCAAGCTTTTCAGCCGGCCCCCTTGAGAATTTATATATGGCGTCTTCAAGAGAAAGAACCTTTTCTTCCCTTACGTACTTTGATAGCACCCTCGGAAAGCTGCCCCACAACCTCGGGTGGGGCTTCTTGCCGCAGATCCCGTCGGTCCCGATAAAGCCCGTCTTATTTCTTATTATCTTTTTCACCGAATCCTCGCACATCAGGTGTATGATCATCAGGACGGAACACTTTTCTTCAAGGAGAAGGTCGAAAAGGGCATCTATGGGATCCTTCCCCTGCCTTCGGGCTATCTCCGGCAGGGTAACACCCTCGAGATGCCTGTTCCTTTCATTCTTTACCCTGCTGATCATCACCGTTCCGGGGCCGTAACTGAGAAGATTCTGCCATCCAACGATCCCGTTGGCAATATCCAGCCTTGCCCTTTCCCTCGAACTCCTGTCGGCAAGCCTTTTCATGGTCTCCCCGCTTCCTCCTTCAAGCATCCACGGGGGAAGAAGGATGGAGGCGGTGGTAGAAGCGGCCGTATACGGATATTGGTCGTAATTGACGTTCAGACCGCCCTCCCTTGCAGAGGAGATCATCCCGAGGACCCTGTCAACCTTATGCCAGTTGCCCTTTCCCATGGCCTTGAGGTGTGAGATCTGGGTTGAAATACCGGCTTCCCTTCCTACCAAAAGGGCTTCCCCGACTGCTTCGAGAAGGGTCTCCGCTTCACCCCTGATATGGGATGCGTATATACCTCCGTATTTCGAGGCCACCCTCGCAAGGCTTACGATTTCAGCCCTGTCTGCAAAGATGCCCGGAGGGTATATCAAGCCCGTGGATAACCCCCTGTATCCTGCTTCCATGGCTTCACAGGCAGCCGACTCCATCCTGGACAACTCCTGCCGGTTGGGAGGCCTGTTTTCCATGCCCAGGACCGATGTTCTTATATTGTTGTGCCCCACAAGCAGAACCGAGTTGGTTACAAGCGGCAGCTTCCCGAAATAATCAATGTTTGCTTTCCAGTCGAGAGTCCTTTTTTTGTCCGGGCAGGAGGCGGCAAAAGACTTGTTGTCTTTCTCTTCGCAGAATCCGCAGTTGCCCATCACCTCGGTGGTAATGCCCTGGGTTATCTTTGCAAGATGCGGGGTCTTCCGGGAGAGGATCCTGTCATTATGGCTATGAAAATCTATGAACCCGGGTGAGACTGTCATGCCCCCGGCATCTATGCTTTCCAGGGACTTGCCCGCCAACCTGCCCATTTTGACGATAATCCCGTTCTTGACGGCTATGTCTGCAACCAACGGTTTACCGTCGCCGTTCACAATGGTACCGCCTGTTATAGATATATCGTACATGTCGCCTCCCCTGGCAAAGCCGGCAATTTGATTGGGGCCGCTGGCAGGGAAGGTACCTCTTCCGGTTTCCTGCCCGCAGTCTGAAACGGAGGAACACCCTTACTAACCTGCTTCAAACCCGTGTTCGGCAAAGCTGTAGTAAGAATTGTCTCCTATTATTATATGGTCAAGGACCTTTATGTTAAGCGTCTCCCCGGCACGCATAAGGCTCTTTGTAAATTCCCTGTCTTCCCTGCTGGGGGAAGGATCTCCTGAAGGATGGTTATGGAGGCAAATGACAGAAGAAGCAAAATTCTCCATCGCCTTCCTGAAGACCTCCCTTATGATGGGATTGGCCTGGTTGACGGTCCCTTCCTCGTGCTCGGTCTCCTCTATTATCCTGTTCTTGGAATCCAGGTGTATCACCTTGAAGACCTCGTTCTTCAAATCCCTCATTCGGAACATCATCATCCTGACGGCGTCCTGGGGCCCGGTAAACCTGGCGTACGACTCCTTGTTAAGCGTTTCTTCCGTGAACCTTCGGCCTATCTCCAGGGCCGCCTTGACCTGGCATATCTTGGCTTCCCCGAGTCCCTTTATACCCTTCCACTTGAGGATGCTGTTATGGCTCATGTTGCGGAAACTCCCGAACCTCCCGATTATCTTCCTTGCAAGCTCCAGGGCGCTCTCCCCCCTGACTCCCGTCCTGAGGAGTATTGCAAGAAGCTCGGTGTCGGAAAGACGGTGTTCACCGTGTTTCAGGAGCTTTTCCCTTGGCTTGTCGTCCGCCGGCCAGTTTTTTATGCTTTTTTTCCTGTTGTCCATTTTTTATGCAAGAAGGGCCGAAATTATGCCTACCAGGAATATCCCGTCAACAACTCCCGCCCCTCCTATGCTTATCATGCCGGGATAAGAGCCGACCCTGGGAAGGTTGAGAAGATCTGCCCCTATGAGAACCCCGAGAACCCCGGATATGTAAGCTACAGGGGTCTTGTTGCCCGGGGAAAAAGCGTATGCAAGAAAAACTGCAAGCAGGGGAGGCACAAGGGCGGGTATCCTGATACCTGCTCCCGGGATAATCCTTGAAAGCCTGAAAGATACCAGGGTAGTTATTACCGTGGCAAAAAATACCGGGAGAAGCGGACTCCGGGGAATAAGGTAGGCACAGAGGAGCAGGGGGATGATGCATCCGCCGAGATTGACCGCTATAACCTGCCTTGTCCCGCCCTGGAAGCCAGTGAATGGAAAGCCAAAAAATGAATAGGGATTTCTTTCAGGATATACCATGGTTGCCTCCCTGGTGTAAACAGGGATGTTGACCGTGCTTCCCAGAAGCGAAAAAAATATTATGAGAAAAGCAAGGTTGGGCGACAGCCCGAGCTTGTCGAGGGCCATCCTGACAATCTCGACCTGGACCACGAAAAATAAGAAAGGGAGAAGCAGGATGAGAAGAATTACAAATAAAAAGGAGAAGGGCAAGAAGATCATTTCCCCGGAGTTCCCTCCTTTTTTTCACTTTCGGTATCGAACGCCGTTTTATCCTTGTACACGCCTGGAGGAAATGTAACGGTCATAACCTCGTTGATCCACCTGAAGGATTCAGGAACGGTCATCTTCCAGTTCGTCGGACAGTTGGCAAGCACCTCTACGAGAGAGAAGCCTTTTCCTTCCATCTGGCATGTAAATGCTTTCTTTATGGCCCTTTTGGTCCTGATTATTTCCGGAACGGAACCTATGGTAGTTCTTTCAAGATAGATGCTGCCTTCAAGCGCAGCAAGAAGTTCGCACACCCTTATAGGGTATCCGTTGGCTTCGGCCGTTCTGCCCCTTTTGGTAGTTGTTGTCTTCTGGCCGATAAGACTGGTGGGCGCCAGCTGCCCCTTGGTCATGCCGTAAACCGCGTTGTTCACGAATACTACCGTTATGTTCTCACTCCTTGCAGCGGCGTGCACGATCTCGGCGGTCCCTATGGCAGCAAGGTCTCCGTCTCCCTGGTAGGTAAAGACTATCCTTCCGGGAAGAGACCTTTTTATGCCCGTTGCAACTGCCGGAGCCCTTCCGTGCGCGGACTCGGAACAGTCCAGGTTGAAATAATCGTAAGAGAGTACCGAGCATCCCACGGGCGCCACGCCCACGGTCTTTTCCCTGATACCCAGTTCATCTATAACCTCGGCAACTACCCTTTGCACGATACCGTGACCGCATCCCGGACAGAATATGGTAGTGTTGGATGTCAGACTCAAAGGCCTTTTATAAATTGTCTTCATTCTATTCCCCGTGTTTATATCTTCTTGATCTCCCTGAAGATCTCCTCGGATGACGGAACTCCTCCTCCGGGTCTTCCGTAGAAAAAGATCCTTATGTTATTTTTCACGGCGATTTTCACATCGTCTATCATCTGACCCATGTTCATTTCAACCACGAAAATCTTCTTGGCTTTGCCGGCAAGCTTTGCCAGCTCTTCATAGGGAAAAGGCCAGAGGGTAACGGGCCTGAAGAGACCTGCCTTTATGCCCGCGGCCCTTGCCATGAGTATCGCATCGTGACATATCCTGGCACAGGTGCCGAAACTGACAACGAGCAGGTTGGCATCGTCGCACATGTACTTGCTGTGGCGGGTCTCCCTCAGGGAGATCTTCCTGTACTTGCCCGCAAGAGCCCAGTTATGAGTTTCCAGAACCCCCGGCGTAAGGGCAAGGGACCTGACAGAATTGGGAAGCCTCTCTCTGCATCCGGTAAGAGCCCACTTCTTCTCCGGCAGCCTCTTCCTGTGAAGGTGCAGGTCGACCGATTCCATAATCTGCGCGGTAACCCCGTCTGAATGAACTATTACCGGAGTCCTGTACTTGTCGGCCAGATCGAACGCTTTATACGTGAATTCATAAATCTCCTGGACACTCCAGGGAGCCAGCACGATGGTCCTGTAATCCCCGTGGCCGCCGCCCCTTGTTGACTGAAAATAGTCGGACTGGCTGGGCGTTACGTCTCCCAGCCCGGGGCCGGCCCTGTTCATGTTTACTATGACCGCAGGCAGTTCCGCTCCCGCCAGGTAGGATATCCCCTCCTGCTTAAGGGAGATTCCCGGCGATGCGGAAGAAGTCATTGCCCTCATACCGGCAGCCGCAGCCCCGTAAACCATGTTGATCGCCGAGATCTCGCTTTCCGCCTGGATAAAAACGCCTCCTTCCTCCGGCATCCTCTCGCTCATGTACTCGGGAAACCTGTTCTGGGGAGTTATGGGATAGCCCGCATAGAACCTGCATCCAGCGGCCAGGGCCCCTTCTGCTGAAGCTTCGCAACCGCTTAAGAGAACTTTTCTCATCTATTTTCTCTCCCACAATCCTTTCTCGTTCTGTATCCATGTGCCCCCCGGCGAATTCTTCTGGGACACCTTTCCGAAGACCTGTTTGAACTTCTCTTCTTCTCCGGACGGAACATTGTTTATCTTTAAAAGCTCAGACATCATGACCCTTCTTTCCCTGTTCTCATTGGAAGCAATCTGCCTTACTTCCCTTGCCACGGCAGTATCCGGAGGCAACTGCCTTACCTCGACTTCGAAGTTATTCTTCTCGCCGATATAACCGGCCTTCCTGAATTCGTCGAGCCTGCCCCACCAGCTGTCCATCCTGGACTTAGCCTGCCTTATGACGGGAGAATCGGTTTTGACCTCCTTCCTTACCTCGACCTTCTCCTGGGCGTACGCTTCCGCGGCAAACAAACGCGGCAGGAAACTGCCTGAGTTTTTCGGCGAAGGCGGGGCGAGCAGATCCTCGGCAGCCGCCTTTATCTTCTCCTCAGGGAAGGTTACGTAGACGTTGACAACCGCGCATCCCGATGCGAAAAGAGATAAAGCCAGGCCTAAAAGAATGAGTTTTTTCATTAATTCCTCCTCTTTATTACCCGTGTGCCCGCTAAAGCCAGACTCAATGGATTAACCTTATTCTTATTTCGCAAACTCGGTTTCTCTCGTTTCCCTGATCACGGTAACCTTTACCTGTCCGATGTATTCCATCGAACTCTCTATTTTCCTGGCGATATCCCTGACCAGGTTCTTTGCATCCACGTCAGAGATCTTATCGGGTTTTACTATAACCCTTATTTCCCTTCCGGCAGACACAGCGAACGCGTCTTCCACACCCTTGAACTCATAGGCTATCTTCTCAAGGTCCTCTATCCTTCTTATATACTTTTCGAGGGTGTCCCTCCTTGCCCCCGGCCTTGTGGCAGATATCGTATCGGCAATCTGGGCCAGCACGGTATACGGGTCGTTTATATCCATGTCCCTGTGATGGGAAAGGGCCACGTTTACAACAACTTCCGGTTCTCCGTACTTGCGCAAAAGCTCCGCCCCTATCTCGGGATGGGCGCCTTCGACCTCCTGGTCTATCGCCTTTCCTATGTCATGGAGAAGGGCGACCCTCTTGGCCAGCTTTACGTCCAGGCCGAGCTCGGAGGCTATCATGCCGGCAAAAAAGGCGCTTTCCTTCGTATGCTGGAGGGCATTCTGGCCAAAGCTCGTCCTGTATTTCAGCTTGCCTATCAGCTTGACGATCTCCGGATGTATATTTTCCACTCCCACTTCGAAGATGGTATTCTTGCCTTCTTCAACGATCTCCTCCTCAAGCTTTGACTCAACCTTCTCGGCCACATCCTCTATCCTGCCGGGATGGATCCTTCCGTCCGCTATAAGCTTCTCAAGAGTCAGCCTGGCTACTTCCCTCCTGTAAAGACTGAAAGATGAAAGAGTCACGGCTTCAGGGGTGTCGTCAACGATAAGGTCTACGCCGGTGGCCTTTTCGAAAGCCTTGATATTCCGGCCTTCCCTTCCTATTATCCTTCCCTTTATCTCTTCGTTCGGAAGACTTACAACCGAGACTACGTTTTCAGAGACCTCGTCAGATGCCAGCCTCTGCATGGCAGTCAGGATTATCTCCCTCGCCTTTTCATCGGCCTGCTTGACAGTCTCTTCCTCGAGCCTCCTGTAGACTGTGACAAACTCCTTCCTGGCTTCGTCTTCCATGAACTTGAGCAACTGGCCCTTTGCATCTTCAGGAGTCAGGCCGGCAACCTGTGCGAGTTTCTTTTTGAACTCTTCTATAAGCGAGGCGTACTCGTTCTCCCTGTTCTTGAGATCCGAGTTCCTTGCCTCCATATTCTTTTCCTTTGCAGATATCTCGGCTTCCTTCTTGTCAAGGATCTCGGATTTCCTCTCTATGTTGAGTTCCCTCTGCTGCATTCTCTTTTCCTGAAACTGGATCTCCTTCCTCTTGTTGCGGCTCTCCCTCTCGAACTCGTTCCTCAGACGGTAGAGGGTTTCCTTTGACTCAATGTCAGCTTCCCTCTTTTTTTCAAGGATAACTTTCTCCGCGTCCTGGATTATCTCCCTGGCACGTTTTTCGGCTGACTGGAAGGTCCTTTCTCCCAGTTGTCTCCTCCACATGTAACCCAAAAAAACAAAAAACGGTATTCCAATTACAAATATGATTGGGTTAATCGCAATCACCTCCCTCATAATGAGAAAGGAATTAACCGGTATGCCTGAAGGAAAGGAATTTCAACATCATAGATCGTCTCGAAAAAATAGTAATGATCTCTTTATTATTTATTCGTTTTTCTGACACTTCTATATCCTCACCAGTTTGACAGAATGCATTACCGGAAATTCCTCAATCTTCTTAACTACTGTTTGGTCTATTCCCTGGTCGAGATTGAGAACTGTAAGCGCCGGGGATCCTTTCTTCTTCCTGCCCAGGGTCATGGACGCTATGTTAACGTTATTCTCACCGAGCACCGTCCCTATATATCCCATAATACCCGGCTTATCCTCGTTATGGCATATCAGGAGGTACCCTTCCGGCACGGCTTCCACTCCAAAGCCGTCAATCTTTACTATCCTCAGTTCACTTTCTCCTATTATTGTACCCGCAACCGATATCTTCCGGCAATTAGCCACTTCAACCGTTATCAGGTTGGTAAATTCTCCCGCCGTCGCATTCCTGGATTCCAGGAGCGGTATCCCTTTCTCTTTCAGTATCAGGGACGCGTTGACCTGATTTACGAGCTTCGAATTCTTCAGGAGTCCCACTATTATGTTGGCCCGGAGAAGGGTAAGGTCGTAATTCGTTATATCTCCGCTGTAGGTAATGGCGACCTTCCTTATGTCTCCACCGGAAAGCTGTTGAAGCAGGGAACCTATCTTGGAACCGAGAGTAAGGTAGTGGGCCAGTTTCGTCATGGACTTTTCATCCAGATACGGAAGGTTCACGGCATTGAGCACCACCTTCTTCTTCAAAGCTTCGGTTATCTGCCTTGCAAGCTGCTGCGCAACGTTTATCTGGGCCTCTTTCGTTGAAGCCGCAAGATGCGGGGTAACAATAACTTCCTTCAGTGAGAGGAGAGGGTTGCCGGCAGGAGGTTCCTTCTCGAAAACATCTACCGCAGCGCCCTTCACCTTACCGCTCATGATGTTCCTGTAAAGGGCCTCCTCGTCTATGATTCCTCCCCTGGCACAGTTGATGATGCGGACCCCGTCTTTCATCATCCCGAATTCCCTGTCTCCAACCATGTGAGATGTATTCTCGTTGAGAGGGATATGGAAGGTGATGAAATCTGATTCCCTGTAAATGCCGGGAAGGTTCACAAGGGCAATACCCTGCCCAGATGCAGAAATCTTGTCCACGAGAGGATCGTACCCGACGACCTTCATGTCCAGTCCCGCCGCGATGGAAGCGACCCTGCGGCCGATCCTTCCAAGACCCACTATCCCGAGGGTCTTGTTATATAGCTCGAGACCGGTGAATTTCTTCTTTTCCCACTGACCGTTCTTGAGGGACAGGTTTGCTTCGGGTATATTCCTTGCAAGAGACATCATCATCGCCACGGTATGCTCTGCGGCAGAAACCGTGTTGCCCTCCGGTGCATTCATGACTATAACGCCCGCATGGGTAGCCGCGTCAAGGTCAATGTTGTCGAGCCCGACCCCGGCCCTTCCGATTATCTTGAGCTTCCTGGCTCTTTCCAGTACCTTTCCCGTGACACTCGTTCCGCTCCTCACCACCACTACATCATAGTTTCCTATTACCTGTGCGAGATCCTCCTGGGACAGCTTGCCCTTCTCGTCCACCTCAAAACCTTCCTGCCGAAATATATCGGTACCTTCCTTTTCAAGAGGATCCGTTATCAAAACCCTTATTTTTTCCATAATTCAGCCCGCAAGCCTTTTGCCGGGTCTTAATTCTCCGCTTAAAGACCATTATAGTATATTATATATTCAGGCTGAGAATTGTCAAGTTTTTCGTGGAGAGGCAGAATAGCCGTGAAGAGCGGATGGTCACCCTTAATCCATGCCTAAAGGCGACATGGAAGAACGGAAATCCGGATGAGAAAACGGCAAGGGTAGAATCAAGATCTGTTGGAGGCCGGAAAAACGCAGGAAAAAAAGGCAACATAAATCCAGGTGCCATGGGAAAAGCAGAGAGTCATGGAAGGAATTCAGAGCTTGACCGTTCCCTTGACTTCGCCTTCCATGAAAAGTTTCAGTTTTTCACACCTGTACGAATTCTTAAGCTTCTGGATAGCCTTTGCCTCTATCTGCCTTATTCTTTCCCGGGTCAGGTTGAAGGAACTGCCAACCTCTTCAAGGGTTCTCGGGTATCCTTCGCTGTCAAGCCCGAACCTGAGCCTTATGATCTCAAGTTCCCTGTTGTCGAGTATGTGTAGAGCCTTTTCAATCTCCTCTCTCAGGAGGGCATGCTTCGCATATCTCAGCGGATCCGGATTCTCGCTATCCTCTATGAAATCCCCGACCGTTGTCTTGTCTTCATCTCCCACGGGCATGTCAAGGGAAATGGGGTCGGGCCTTATAGACCTCTTTATGTTTTTCACCTTTGAGACGGAAAGGTTCATCTTCTTGGCAATGTCCTCCTCTGTCGGCTGGTCGAAATCCCTGGACTGGCTGAAGGAAGACTCTATCTTCTTCACCTTGTTTATCTTCTCGATCATGTGGACCGGTATCCTTATGGTGGCGGAATGGTCCGCAATGGCCCTTGTGATAGCCTGTCTTATCCACCAGGTAGCGTAAGTGCTGAACTTGAAGCCTGTCCTGTACTTGAACTTTTCAACGGCCTTCATCAGCCCTATGTTGCCTTCCTGGATAAGATCGAGTATGGATAGCTTCGGATTGCTGTATCTTTTGGCAATATTTATTACAAGCCTGAGGTTGGAATTTATAAGCTTCCCCCTGAGATCGTAAAGCTCCATTTCATACCTCATGTACTGTTTTGCGGAGC
>JAKPNC010000158.1 GCA_029548585.1 bacterium
CAAAGCCGTCGTTGTTACGGCTGAAGAGATGGCGGGGCTCGCCAGGAAAGAGGATATAAGCAGTCTGGCAAAGAGGGTTGACGTGGTTACAACCGGAACGTTCGGCCCCATGTGCTCTTCCGGGGTTTTCCTGAATTTCGGACATTCCAATCCGAGGATCAAGATAGGGGGGGGCAAGGTCACCCTCAACGATGTGCCCGCTTATGCGGGGCTGGCTGCCGTCGATGTATATCTCGGCGCAACGGCTTGTCCGGAGAATGATCCGAAGAACTCTGATTATCCCGGCCCCTTTAACTATGGGGGAGGCCACGTGATAGAAGATCTTCTTTCTGGCGGCAGGGTAAGACTCGAGGCCAGCTCTTACGGGACAGACTGTTATCCCAGGAAGCAGGTCTCGGCAGACATCTCTCTCCGGGATATGAACGAGACCATCCTTTTTAATCCGAGGAACTGCTACCAGAATTACAATGTGGCCGTTAACCTTTCAAACAAGACCATATACACCTACATGGGTATCCTTAAACCGGGGCTGGGCAATGCCAATTATTCGAGCGCTGGCCAGCTTTCTCCGCTCCTGAAAGATCCGTACCTTTCAACCATGGGATTCGGAACAAGGATATTTTTCGGGGGAGGCACAGGCTACATAGCCTGGTGGGGCACCCAGTACAACCCTTCTGTCAAGAGGAGCGAAAACGGGATTCCATGCACCGGCGGGGCCACCCTGGCGCTCGTGGGAGACCTCAAGCAGATGAGCCCGGAGTATGTCAGGGGCGCCAGCCTTACCGGCTACGGGGCCAGCATCATACTCGGGGTGGGAATACCCATTCCCATTCTTAACGAAGAGATAGCCCGGTGGGTATCAATCCCTGAAGAAGAGATATATGCCACAGTTGTGGATTACAGCAGCGATTATCCCAACTGCACGGGAAAGACTCTCGGCGAGGTAACTTATGCGCAGCTCAGAAGCGGTGAGATAGAGATCATGGGCAGGAAGGTGCCTACGGGATCACTTTCAAGCTACCGGAAGGCAAGGGAGATTGCCGAAACCCTCAAGTCATGGATATCCGGAGGCGCTTTTTCCGTTACAAAACCTCTCTTCAGTTTCCCGGATCACAAGAGCGGGTATTGTTTCAAATCCATGAAGGAGAAGAAATAAGATGGAAAAGAAATACGTCTTTCATTTCCCCCGTGAATTCGTGGACAAGCCGGTGATGTCGGACATGGTCAGGAAGCACGGGCTTGATTTCAACATATTGAAAGCCTACGTCACCCCCGAGGAAGAAGGCACCCTCGTTCTTGCTCTCCGGGGAGACGAAGATACGGTTCAAAACGCCATAACGGAAGTTGAAAAACTCGGGATAAGGGTTCAATCCATATCAAGCGACATAAGGATGATAAGGGAGAAATGTACGGACTGTTCCGTATGTGTTCCTCTCTGCCCGGTAAAGGCCCTCTCCCTGGACAGGAAAGACTTCTCCGTGGAATTCGACCCGGAGAAATGCATAGCCTGCGGACTCTGTATAAAAGCGTGTCCCACCAGGGCCATGGTGCTGACCATTTGACAATCAAATCAAGGCGGGACTGCGACCCGCCCTGGAAAACTTATCCGCCGGAGTTGTAATTAAGGCGGAAAGCCGCGGGCAGTGCCCGTGGGATTCAGGCAATTTAAAATTTCAGGCATGCCCGGCGCAAGCCTGCAAGGGCAGGGCAAAAAGAGGTAAGACAATGGTATACATGGACTATAATGCGACTACCCCGTGCGACAAGCGTGTTGTTGAGTCGATGCTCCCCTATTTCAGCGAAAATTTTGCCAACGCTTCTTCCGTCTACCAGCCGGCAAGGGCTGCAAGGAAGGCGGTTGAAGAAGCGAGGGAGAAGGTGGCTTCCCTGGCGGGATGCCTTCCTGAGGAGATATTTTTTACTTCCGGCGGAACCGAATCCGACAACTGGGCAATTGTGGGTGCCGCCTTAAAGCTCGAGGCCAGGGGCAAGCATATCATAACCTCCCGGGTGGAGCACCATGCCGTAATAAATACGTGCAAGGCCCTTGCCAGGAAGGGATACAGGATTACATACCTGCCCGTTGACTCCCACGGTGTTGTTGACTTGTCGAAGCTTGAGGCCTCCATAAAGAAGGATACCGTACTTGTAAGCGTGATGTACGCCAACAACGAGATCGGAACTATACAGCCTGTAGGAAAGATAGCTGAACTGGCAAGGTCAAGGGGCGTACTTTTCCATACCGACGCCGTCCAGGCTTTCGGCAAGCTGCCGTTACGGCTGGATAAGAACGGGCCGGACATGGCTTCCTTTTCGGCCCATAAGCTTTACGGGCCCAAGGGAGTCGGGGCTCTCTATATAAGGAAGGGCGTATCCATACCCCCATTCATTAAAGGAGGGGGGCAGGAGAAAGGCAGGCGTTCCGGGACGACCAATGTCGCAGGCATAGTTGGATTCGGCAGAGCCGCGGAGATAGTCGCTGCGGAGATGGATGCCGACATTGAAAGGGTTGGCAACCTGCGCGACATCCTCGAGAAGAGGATCATGGAAACGATACCCGAGATCGTGGTGAACGGCCACCCAGAAAACCGTCTCCATAATACCCTGAACGTGTGCATAAGATATATAGAGGGAGAGAGCATCCTGATGAGCCTCGATTTTGAAGGGATCTGCGCTTCATCCGGTTCCGCGTGCACCTCGGGTTCTCTCGAACCGAGCCACGTGCTTCTTGCCATAGGTCTTCCGCACGAGGTCGCACACGGTTCTCTCAGGCTCAGCCTTGGAAGGTATAACACCATGGAAGACGTTGAAAAGGTGTCTTCCGTTCTGCCCGGAATAGTCGACCGGCTCAGGCAGATCTCCCCTTTCTGGAACGAAAAGAAAACAGGGTAACCCATGGATATAACCGAAGAGATAAAGAACCTTAAGAAGGCGAAAAACGCGGTGATAATTGCGCATAATTACCAGCTTCCCGAGGTGCAGGATATCGCCGATTTTACCGGAGACTCCCTGGAACTTTCAAGAAAAGCCATGGAGCTTGAAGGTTTCGATGTCATAGTCTTCTGCGGGGTCCGCTTCATGGCCGAGACAGCCAAGATACTCTCTCCCGGCAGGAAGGTGCTTCTTCCCGAGGCCGATGCGGGATGTCCCATGGCCGACATGGCCGACCCGGAGGGTCTCCTGAAGATGAAAGAGATGCATCCGGGAGCCTGGGTGGTCTCTTACGTTAATACGAGCGCAGCCGTAAAGGCTCTCAGCGATGTATGCTGCACCTCTGCTAATGCAGACGCCGTTGTAAGGAACGCACCCCGGGATAAGGTCATATTCCTGCCCGACAGGAATCTGTGCTGGTACGTCAGGCAGAAGGTCAAAGGCAAGGAAATCGTATGCTGGGACGGCTACTGCATCGTCCACAGGAGGTTTAAGCCTGGCGACGTGGCCATGGCCAGGAAGCTCTATCCGTCCGGGGAGGTGATAGTCCACCCCGAATGTGATCCGGAAGTACAGTCCCTTGCAGACGGGGTATACTCCACGTCCGGCATGCTCAGGAGGGTGAGGGAATCACTCTCCGGGGTATTCATCGTGGGAACCGAGGAAGGGCTTATTCACAGGATGAAGATTGAAAATCCCGGTAAGACATTCTATTCCCTGGGTCCTGCCAGGACCTGTTCCAACATGAAAAAAACGACTCTTTCAAGCGTGAAAAATGCCCTTGTGCAAGATAGGTATCCCGTGGAACTGGACCCGGATGTAATAAGGGGAGCCAGGAGAGCCCTTGAGAGGATGATAGAATACATATAGGAAGGATAAAAAAATGGAATACACTGACAAGGTTTGCGAATATTTCAGGAACCCGAAAAACATGGGCAGGATTGAAAATCCCGATGGCGTCAGCACCGTGGGCAACCCCATATGCGGGGATGTTATGAAGATATACATAAAGGTGCGGGATGACAGGATAGAAGACATCAAGTTTGAGACTTTCGGCTGCGGTGCTGCAATTGCCACCTCCTCTGTTGTGACCGAGCTTGCCAAGGGTAAAACCCTGCAGGAGGCGGAAAAGATATCCAACCGGGAGGTCGTGGATTTCCTGGGCGGCCTGCCACCGGTGAAAAAACACTGCTCCCTTCTTGCCGAGGATGGTCTGAAGGCCGCAATAAAGAATTATAGAGAGAAAAAGGGAGCCAAGTGATACAAGATGGAAGAAGAAGGCCGGGTTCTGGAAGTGAAAGACGGTTACGCCCTTGTCGGGATTGAAAAAAAGGGGGCGTGCGGCGATTGTATCACGTGCGGGATGTGCGGCGGCGAGCGGAAAGGCGCGCAAATTTTCCATGCGCCGTGCGGGGAAGGCGTTGCCAGGGGTGATCTTGTAAGGATACAGTTCGACGGCAGGATTCTCCTCAGGGGCGCGCTTTACATGGTTGGGATTCCCTTTGCCGGCATCCTTGCTGCTATTGCCGCAGCCGGACTGGTTGAAAACCGTGCCCTTAAAACAATTCTTTTCATAACGGTGTCCGTGTCCGCCTTCATTTACGGCACGGAAAAGGGGAGCCGGGAAGGAAGAAAGTTGAGTGGAACGATAGTGGAATGCAAAAAACAGGGAGATAAGAATGGAAGTCAAAGAAAAAGTTGAAAAGGCGATGGAAGACGTAAGGCAGTTCCTCCAGGCTGACGGAGGAGACTGCGAGATAGTTGAAGTAAAGGACAACAAGGTAAGCGTAAGGCTCAAGGGCGCCTGCAAGGGATGTCCTTTCTCGACAATGACCCTTAAGATGCGCATAGAAGCCATAATAAAGGAAAGGGTCCCGGAGATAAAGGAAGTTGTAGCCGTGGATTGACAATTAACGGCAGGCAGGGGCATGGAAGGCAAGATAAGGAAAGCAGAAGAGATACTCAAGTCGTTAGAGAAGGTCCTGGTAGCTTTTTCCGGGGGCGTTGACAGCTCGGTTCTCCTGAAGATATCCCTTGATTCTCTCGGCAGGAATAGAGTGATTGCCGTTACTGCCGTATCTCCAATCCACCCTGCCGCAGAAAAGAAGGAAGCTGTGAAAATAGCCGCCGAACTTAAAGCGACCCACCTTTTCATCGAGACGGGAGAGCTGAAAGACTCCCGTTTCATGTCAAACCCGCCAGAACGCTGCTTTTACTGCAAAGAAGCCCTTTTCAGCATGATGGAAGAGATCCGCTCTCTCCGCGGTTTCAACGCCGTTGTCGACGGCACGAACAGGGATGATTCAGGAGACTACAGGCCCGGGGAAAAGGCCGGCAGGATGTTCGGTGTCCGGTCGCCCCTCAGGGAAGCCGGAATGACAAAGGAGGATGTGCGCCGGTATGCCAGGCAGTCCGGCCTGCCCTGCTGGGACAAGCCTTCAAACTCCTGCCTTGCATCAAGGATACCTTACGGGCAGGATATATCCCTCGAAAGGCTGAGTAGAATCCATTCCGGGGAGAAATACCTTTATTCCCTCGGCTTCAGGGAAGTCCGTTTGAGGGATTACGGAGACCTTGCCAGGATAGAAATCCCCCCTGTCCAGCTGCGGGATGCTGTCTCCATGAAGGAAAGGATCGCCGCAAGGCTGAAGAAATACGGCTACCATTACATCACCCTCGACCTTGAAGGATTCAGGAGCGGAAGCATGAACAATGTTCTGAAAGGCTCCCCGTCTTTGAAAAATGAAAAAGAAAAAAGTTCTCGTAGGGATGAGCGGAGGCGTTGATTCTTCCGTTGCGGCGCTGCTTCTCATGAAGCAGGGATTCGAGGTTGAAGGCGTCCACATGAAGGTTGGTCCGGGGGGATCCCCGGGAATCCCTGCCTGTTCCGCCCCGGGGGAGAGGGACATGGAGGATGTCCGCAGGATCGCCTCCATTCTCGGGATAAAATTCTCGGTTGTGGATCTCAGCCGGGAATACGAGGAGAAGGTCATAGGTTATTTCAGGCGGGAATACCGGGAAGGCCGGACGCCAAACCCATGCGTGGTATGCAACAGGTTTCTCAAGTTCGGGGCCCTGCTGGAAAAGGCGGTTTCAGCCGGACTTTCATTCGATTTCCACGCCACCGGCCATTATGCCAGGATAGTCCATGAGAAGAATGGGGGGCTTCATCTTCTCATGAAGGGAAAAGATCCTGGCAAGGAACAGAGCTACTTCCTTTTCCTTCTCGGGCAGGAGCATCTTTCACGCCTGATTCTTCCCCTGGGGGAGATGTTTAAGGAAGATACCAGGAAAATTGCCCGGAAGAACTCGTTGCCTGTCAGCGAAAAGGAAGAGAGCCAGGATTTTGCCTCAGGGGGAAAGGATATCATTCTCAAGGAAGGTGCAGAAGAAGGGGATATCGTTGATACGAAGGGATGCTTCCTTGGAAGGCACAGGGGTATAATATACTACACCGTGGGACAGAGGAAGGGGCTTGGAGTAGCCGGAGGCAAACCTCTGTACGTGGTCGGGATTGACCCGGAAAAAAAGAGGATCATCCTGGGAGAAAAATCGGGACTTTACGGGAAAGCTTTTAAAGTCCGGGAAGTTAATTATATAAGCGGAATGCTGCCCGTTATGCCTTTCAGGTGCCTGGTTAAGGTGAGATACCGTCATGCCGCCGCCCCTGCGGAGGTTATTCATTCGGAAGAAGGGAAAGCCGAGGTTATTTTTGACGTTCCCCAGTGGGCCATTACTCCGGGACAGGCGGCTGTTTTCTACCGGGAAGATGTATTGCTTGGTGGCGGGTTCATTGAAAAGGTCCTTTATTGAAAAACATTGTTGCTGACGGAATTTACGGCCGGCAACCAGGGTTTAAAATAGCGTGTAACGCGGGACAAAGGGGGTTAATATGATAAACCTGGAAGATAAAATATTAACCATCATGGAAAAGGGTCCGTCTCAGAAGGTCGTTACCGGTCTTCTGAATGCCGGACTCAAGACCCCGGTAGCCAGGAAAAAGCTTCTCGCAGGCATGGACAGGGCTCTTTACAGGCTTTCGATGAAAAGCTCCTGCCGTCCCCTGAAGGTCAGGCAGGACAGGTATTACATGGGAAGGGCCCTTTTGCGCTCCATAGGAAGGGCTTTCGACAGCGATCTCATGGCTCCTTCATGCACGAGGGCTCTATCAGATATCCTCATACGGAAAGTGATCCTTGAAGGGGTATATACCAGGCGCGAATTCAGGAAGAAGCACGGGTTCAGGCCCCCCACCTTTGTTACCATCTCCCCCACGAATGTCTGCAACCTGAAATGCAAAGGGTGTTACGCGGGGGATATGTACACGAAAAATACCCTCAGGTACGACATATTCGACAGGGTTCTGACCGATATAAACAGGGAATTCGGTTCCCACTTCTTCGTCATATCGGGAGGGGAACCTTTTGCCTACAGTGAGAGCGGCAAGGGACTCTTCGATGTGCTCGGGAAACACTCCGATTCGTATTTCATGGCATATACCAATGCCACCATGATAACTCCCCGGGCTGCTTTAAGGCTTTCCGAGCTCGGGAATTTCACCCCGGCCATATCGGTCGAGGGTTTTGAAGAGGAGACTGACGCAAGGAGGGGAAGGGGAACTTTCAGGAAGATCATGGACGCAATGGAGAACCTGCGCCGGGAAGGAGTTCCCTTCGGCGTTTCCGTCACTCCGACAAGGCATAATGCCGACATGCTCCTCTCCGATGAGTTCGTGGATTTCTATTTCAACAGGATGGGGGCTGTTTACGGATGGTATTTCCAGTATATGCCTATTGGAAGAAATCCGGACGTTTCCCTCATGGTGAGTCCGGAGCAGAGATTCCGGATGCTGAAAAGGATATGGGACCTGGTTATCAATAAGGAGCTTTTCATAGCCGATTTCTGGAATTCCGGGACAGCCTCGGACGGCTGCATGGCCGCCGCAAGGGGAGGCGGGTATTTTTACATAATGTGGGACGGTACCATTACGCCGTGCGTTTTTATTCCGTTCAAGGACCGTTCATGCAACAACCTTTACGGCCTTTACGAGAACGGGAAGAGCATAACGGATGCAATCAAGACAGAATTCTTCACGGGATTGAGGAAATGGCAGGCAAACTACTGGATAGACAGGCCTGCCCATATGTGCGGCAACCTCCTGTCGCCTTGTGCCATAAGGGATAACTCGATCGATTTCTACCGGGTGGTAAAGGAAACTGGCGCATTGGCCTGCGACAGTGGAGCAGAGGAGTACCTTTCATTGATTGACGGGGGGGAAATGCCCCTGTACAATGAGCAATGCAGGGAATACACCGACCCGTTATGGGAGCAAGAGTACCTGAAAAATGAACAGATACAGGCTAACTGACAAATTGATAAGGTACAGGCACATAGTCAGGATTGTCACCAAGTACGGGTTCGGTATAATCGTAGAGAAAACCCATCTCGGCAAGATTTTCAGGATACCCGTCCGGAAGAAAAAGAGGGAGGATCTTTCCGCCCCTGTCAGAGTAAGAAAAATGCTCGAGGAACTCGGGCCTACCTTTGTCAAGCTTGGCCAGATTTTAAGCACCCGTCCTGACCTTGTACCCCTGCCTTACATAAAAGAACTTGAGAATCTCCAGGATAACACCTACAGTTTTCCTTTTGAAATGATCTCCGGCGTATTCCTTTCGGAAACAGGCAAAAGGATAGAAGATGTCTTTTCGGATTTCGAGGAGATCCCTTTTGCATCGGCATCCATCTCACAGGTTCACAAAGCGGCTTACAGGGGAAAGAAAGTGGCCGTAAAGATACAGAAGCCAGGCATAGAAGACCTGGTCCAGGTCGACATGGCAATCATGTACGATATTGCCGGGCTTATCGAAAAGTTTATAAAGGAAGCCGAGATATACCGGCCTGTCAACATCGTCAGGGAGTTCGAAAAGGCCCTGGAAAGGGAACTGGATTTTTCCCTTGAAGCCAGGAATATAGAGAGATTCAGGAAGAATTTCGAATCCGAACCCGGTGTCCTTGTCCCGATGGTCTATTTTTCCGTCAGCACCAGGAGGGTGCTGACCCTCGAGTTTGTGGGAGGCATAAAGATAAACAGGATAGATGAGCTCGACAGGGCCGGTATTGACAGAAAGAAGATATCTGAAATAGGGCTTGCCTCTTTTATGAAACAGATATTCGTGGACGGTTTTTTCCACGCGGATCCGCATCCTGCCAATTTACTTGTTACAAGCGACTGCCGTCTTTGCTTTATTGATTTTGGAATCGTGGGCAGGATAAGCGAGGAGAGAAGGCTTGAGATAGCGGGTCTTCTCAGGGGACTGACGGAAGGGAACATCTCCGATGTCATGGAGAGCCTCGAGTCTATGGGCGCCTTGAAAGAGGATACCGATTCAAAAGGATTCAGGGAAGAGATGGAAGAGATGCTTGACCGCTACAAGGACATGCCCATAAAGGATATTGACGTCAACAGGCTTATAGAAGAGGTATTCTCTCTCATGAGGCGCTACCATATCTGGATACCGTCCAATTTTACCCTGCTTGTAAAAACCCTCGCGACTCTCGAGGGGATAGGACTTTCTCTCAATCCCGATTTCAGCCTCTCTTCGGGAATAAAGCCTTACCTTGCAAGGGTCATGTTTGAAAGGATGAAGATAAACAACCTTTTCAAGGACTTCCTTTCCCTTTCGTCTGCCATGTCCAGGATTGTCCGGGAGTTTCCTTCCAGCCTCGATTCCTTCCTGAAAATGATCAGGAAAGGATATATAAACATAGCTTTTGAACACAAGGGGCTCCATGACCTGATATCAACCATCGACAAGGCCAGCAACAGGCTTTCATTCAGCCTTATCATAGCCGCCCTCATTATCTCCTCGGCCCTTATAATGGTTTCCGGGGCGGGCCCTTTCATCCTGGGTTATCCCGCACTTGGAGTGGTGGGTTTCGTTGTTTCAGCCATCTTCGGCATAGGACTTATAATAGATATTGTCAGGCACAGGAACATGTGAAACCGCCTCCCGAGCCACGGAAAGCCGGCCGGCTTCACCGTGAAGGAACCGGTTTCTGCGGATCAGGAATAATGAAAATAGCCATACTTGCAGGTGAGAAATCGGGCGATAATTATGCCGGCATTCTTGCCGCGAAAATAAAGGAATTGAGACCGGGAACATTTATCCTGGGTACGGGCGGCAGCAGGATGGAATCTGTCTCGGACTCTTTTGTTGGCATGCCCTGCGGGACCATGGGCTTTACCGGCGTAATAAGAAATTTGCCCCTTTTTTATGGCGCTTACAGAAGCGTATTGAAGGCCGTGGAGAGGGAGAATCCGTCGTTGGTGGTATTGATCGACAACCCGGGTTTTAACCTGAAAATCGCCGCGGCTCTTGGAGCTAAATATCCCTGCTATTATTATATCCCGCCCAAGATCTGGGCCCATCACTACGGCAGGATAAACCTGATGAAAAAGCACATAAGGGCGGTTATTCCGGTATTCCCTTTTGAAAAGGATATATACAACGGGGAAGGGATCGAGTGCCACTGGTTCGGACATCCTGCGTCCGATCTCCTGGAAAGGCCGCGAGAAGGCAGGGGACGCCAACTTCCTTCAATGCCGTCCGGGGAGTTGCCGGCAATAGGGATTCTGCCTGGCAGCAGAGAGGAGGAAGTCAGTTTTCTCCTGCCGGAGTTTATCAGGATAGCCGCCGTTCTGGCCGGCAGGAGGAATTCACGGTTCCTTCTTTCAGCTTCGGAGCCCGGGATAAGGAAGCTTGAGGAAAAGATTCTGTCCGGGAATCCCGGCGTAAAGATGGAGATCATGGACGACCTTTACGGGGTAATCTCCTCTTCATCCCTGATTCTTGCTGCCAG
>JAKPNC010000162.1 GCA_029548585.1 bacterium
ACTGCCACAGGAGGAAATTGCTCAAACGGTTCTCTCCCGAAGTCCTTATGATAAGGTCCGGATCCGGGATGCCCGAAGTGTAAAGAAAGTTTTCAATCAGTTTCTCGTCTATTTTCCTGCACTGATATCCCTTCTCCGAGATCATTCTCACCGCATCGGCGATCTCCTGCCTGCCCCCGTAATTGATGGCGAAGACCAGTGTAAGCCCTGTATTGGCAGACGTGAGGGATTCTATGTCCGACATGGCTTTCCTTAGGGATTCCGGCAAAGGCTGCCGCCTGCCGATGAACCTTACCCTTACGTTTTTCCCATGAAGGGGAAGGCTTTCCTTCTCAAGGTTGACTTTCATGAGATGGAAAAGAAAATTCACCTCTGAATCGGGCCTCTTCCAGTTCTCGGAGGAGAAAGAATAAAGGGTAAGGTACCTCACTCCCGAGTCGTCGGCAGTCGTTATGGCCTGCCTGACTGCCTTGAGCCCTTCCTGGTGACCCATTATCCTGGCAAGCCGCCTTTTCTCGGCCCACCTCCCGTTGCCGTCCATGATGATAGCCACGTGGACCGGGATTATGTCAACCTCAGGTTCCTTCCCTGCCTTTGCCTTTTCGGGCCGGCTGCCGCCGCGAACCTTCTCTCTGCCGGGTTTCTCTTTAATTTTCATATCTCGAACTTTTCCCCGAAATAGACCTTCCTCGAGTCGGGGTGCTCAAGGATCTCCCGTCCAGTCCCTTCAATGAGGATCTCTCCACGGTATATAAGGTACGCCCTGTCGGTTATTCCCAGGGCGTCTCTCACGTTATGGTCGGTGAGAAGTATTCCTATGCCCTGGCTCTTAAGGTCCAGTATGGTATCCTGCAGCTCCGAAACCGTTTTGGGATCTATCCCGGAAAAGGGTTCGTCCAGCAGAAAAAAACACGGATTGAGGGTGAGACTCCTGCCTATCTCGAGCCTCCTTTTTTCTCCCCCGGAAAGGCTTCCTGCAAGGTTGCCCTTAAGGTGCAGAAGCCCTACCTTCTCCAGGGCCCTTTCGATTATCTCGTCTATCTGCCTGGCGTCACGGTAGTATTCCTCGAGAATTATGCGGATATTGTCTTCAACCGTAAGCTTGTTGAAAAGGGAAATTTCCTGGGGGAGGTAAAGCATCCCGGCCCTGGCTCGTTTCCAGACAGGGGCGAAAGATACATCCTGGCCGCCGAGAATGATGCTCCCGGCGTCCTGCCTGATGAAACCGAGGATCATTTCAAAAGAGGTAGTCTTGCCGGCGCCGTTAGGACCGAGCAGTCCGACTACCTCGCCCCTCGAGACACTTATCGACACATCTCTGACCGCAAGTGTCTTGCCGAAACTTTTCTTCAGGTTTATGGCTTTAAGCATTATCAGAAAAGGTTCTTCTCATTGTGTCCGGCCGCGCCCCCGATACCCATGTGTTTATAGGCAAACTCGGTTGCGACGCGCCCCTGGGGAGTCCTCTTGAGGAATCCCTTTCTCACGAGAAAACTCTCGTAGACTTCTTCTATGGTATCCGACTCTTCTCCCACCGCTATGGAGAGGCTCTTGAGGCCGACCGGGCCCCCGGCGAACCTTAGTATGATGACTTCCAGTATCTTCTTGTCCATCTCGTCAAGCCCTTCCTCGTCAACGTCCATCCTGTCGAGGGCAAGAGCCGATATCTCCCTGTCTATGACCCCGCTTCCCTTAACCTGCGCATAATCCCTTATCCTTCTAAGAAGCCTGTTGGCAACCCTGGGAGTCCCCCTCGATCTCTTGGCTATCTCGGAAGCGCCTTCGGGGGTGATCTCCACGTTGATAAGTTTTGCCGACCTGTTGATTATGCTCACAAGCTCTTCCGTTGCGTAATAGTCGAGCCTGTGGATGATTCCGAACCTGTTCCTGAGCGGGGAAGTGATGACCCCCACCCTGGTTGTGGCGCCTACCAGAGTGAAATGCTTGATGGGTATCTTGACAGACTTGGCTTTCGGACCTTCCCCTATCATTATGTCTATGCAGAAATCCTCCATGCCGCTGTAAAGGTATTCCTCTATGGTTCTCGGAAGCCTGTGTATCTCGTCTATGAAAAGGATATCCCCATGCTCGAGGTTGGTGAGAATGCCCGCAAGGTCTCCGGCCTTTTCTATCACCGGCCCGGAGGTGGCTTTCACGCTGACGTTCATCTCGTTCGCTATGATGTACGAGAGGGTGGTTTTCCCTATGCCGGGAGGGCCGTGAAAAAGCACGTGGTCGAGAACTTCCTTCCTTTCTTTTGCCGCTTTTATGAAAACATCGAGGTTCTGCTTGACTTTCTCCTGCCCAACGAACTCCGCAAACCCCCTTGGCCTGAGAGCGTTGTCGTAAGTCGAATCCTCTTTTACCGCTGCCGGAGAAGTTATTTTTTCATCCATTGATTTCAAATCATCCTTTCTTGAGGGCTTCCTTGATGATCTCCTCTATGGTGGCAGGGCCTCCCTCTTTCATTATCCTGCCCACGGCGGAGACCGCGTCTTTCCTCTTGTACCCGAGCACGGAAAGGGCCTCGACAGCGCTCACAAACATCTCCCTGGAATCGGACTTCTCCCTGAGAGGAGACACGTCCAGTTTTTCTACCCTCTGCTTGAGCTCTATTATCAGGCGTTCGCCCGTCTTCTTGCCGACCCCGGGAATGGCCGTGAAGAAAGAAACATCCTCGGCCAGGATGGCGGAGTACAGCTCACTTATTGACATGCCCGACAGGATCCTGAGGGCCACCTTGGGACCTATTCCCGGAACGGCAAGGAGCATGAGGAAAGCCTCCCTTTCTTCTTCCGCGGCGAACCCGTAAAGCATTACCTCCTCTTCCCTGACCATGAGGTATGTGAAGAGCATCGCATCTTCCCCCTCATGCCCCAGAGCCCTGGAAGTCTCTATGGAAACGTCAAGGGCGTAACCCACACCGTTGGTCTCTATGATAACCCTGGCGGGAGTTTTAGAAACGAGTTTACCGCGCACGTAGTATATCATTTTCTTTCTTCTGTATGAGGTAAGACAGGGCAACCGCGACGGCATCGCTTTCGTCCATCTGCCCGAAATTCCTGTAACCTGTCATATTCTCTATCATAAAGCGGACCTGCTCTTTCGTAGCCGCGCCGTTTCCCGTTATATCCTGCTTCACTTCCCTGGCGGCAAGGAGAGTGAACGGTATGCCTTTCTTCAGGCAGGCCGCTGCAATTATGCCCGTTACCTGGCCTATCTTGATGGCTACCTGGAAATTCTTGCCCAGGTATATCTCTTCCACGGCCACCATCTCCGGGCTGAATTCCTCAAGAAGCTCGTCGAATCCTGAAAGGATGAAACCGAGCTTCGAAGCGTACTCCGACCTGGCGGGAGGAGATATTACACCGGCACGCAGGACGGTTTCCCTGCCGCCAGCCTTCTCCACAAGCCCGTATCCGACCCTGTTCAACCCGGGGTCAATACCCAGTATTTTCATTTTATCCCGTCAGGATTCAATAGATTCGAGCACCTCGTCGGATATATCGAAATTGGCGTAAGCCCCCTGTACATCATCGTGGTCCTCGAGGGCTTCGAGAAGCTTGAGCACCTGTTCGGCGGTCTTTCCTTCAACCTTGACGGTATTCTTGGGGATAAAGGAAATATTCGCATCGGCAATATCGATCTTCTTTTCCGTCAGCAAATTCTTGATAGTTTCAAACTTATCGGTCGCAACCGTTATCTCGTAAGAATCCCCTTCAAGGGTCATGTCATCGGCCCCGGCTTCCAGGACCAGCTCCATGAGCTCGTCTTCTCCTATCTTCTCCTTGTTGACGTTTATAACTCCCTTTCTTTCAAATATCCATGCCACGCTGCCGGCTCCCCCGAGGTTGCCGTTATGCTTTGAGAATATTGACCTTATCTCGGAGGCGCTCCTGTTCTTGTTGTCGGTGAGAACCTCAACGAACATGGCAACTCCGCCGGAGGCATATCCTTCGTACGTGACCTGTTCGAAGGTAACCCCTCCGTCTTCTCCCGAACCTTTTTTGATGGCCCTCTGGATGTTGTCATTGGGCATGTTGAAACTCTTTGCCTTCTCTACTGCCATGCGCAAGCGGGGATTGGTATCGGGATTGCCTCCCCCCATTTTCGAAGCCATCATTATTTCCCTTATGAACTTTGTAAACATCTTGCCTCTTTTGGCATCAGTAGCCATCTTCTTATGCTTGATACTGTGCCATTTAGAATGTCCGGACATATGTTTCCTCCTTTCACGAGCAGCCGACAATCAAAATTGGAACCGGGATGAACACCATCCGCTATTTTTGTGCCCTGATTTCAATTCTCAGCTTTTGCGCCGGCCATTTTTCCAGGAAAAGGCCGGGCCTCATTTTTCTTTTATGTTTTTCCAGAAGTCCTGCGGGCTCATGGAATCAATCATTTCCCTCAACACCTCGGCCTCCTTTTCGTCTATGGGGCCGCTGGTTCTCAGGAACTTTCCTTTCGCGCCGTACCTGACAACATCCGCATCCTTCATCAGGTTGTCTTCGGCGAACATGTCCGCCTTGAACCTCAGGGCAACCGCTATCCCGTCGCTGGGACGGCAGTCCAGGGTCTCGGTCCTTTCGCCCCTGCGGATGACCATGTGTGCGTAATAGATCCCGTTCTTCACGGAATGTATCTCCAGCCGGAGAAACTCGGCCGAGAATATTTCAAAAAGGCTCTTGAAGAGATCGTGGGTCAGGGGCCTCAGGAAGGAATGCTTCTCCAGTACCAGCAGTATGGACTGGGCCTCGTATATGCCGACGGATATGGGCAGTTTCCTTCCGTTTTCGCCCTTGAGCACAAGTACGGGCGAATTTGTCCGGAGATTAAGTATTATACCTTCTATGGAAACTTTTTCCATCTTCAGCTTTCCTTGGCTTCTTTCTCCTTCTTCCTCTCGTCTATGATCTTCTGCGCTATGTGGGCCGGTACGACCTCGTAATGGGAAAAAGCCATCGTGTAAGTGCCGGTTCCGCTGGTTATGGACCTGAGCTCGTTGGTGTAATTGGCCATTTCGGCAAGGGGAACCTGCGCTTTTATAACCTGGCGCCGCCCGGAAACGTTCATGTCGAGAACCTTTCCTCTCTTTGAATTGACCGTTCCGATGACATCCCCGATCAGCTCCTGGGGAATGCTTATATCCACGTTGACTATGGGCTCGAGAAGGATGGGGCTGGCATCCTGGAAGCCTTTCTGAAGGGCCAGGGCCCCGGCAACCTGGAAAGCTATATCTGATGAATCCACGGTGTGGTACGTGCCGTCATAAAGCCTGACCCTTATGTCCACGATGGGGAACCCGGCCACTATGCCCTTCTTCAGGGCTTCCCTGATGCCTTTCTCAACCGAGGGAATGAAGTTGCGGGGTATGGCGCCTCCGACTATCTCGTCGACAAACTCAAAGCCCGTGCCCCTCTCGAGGGGCTCTATCTTGATGAAACAGTGGCCGTACTGACCCTTTCCGCCGGATTGTTTCTTGAACTTGCCTTCGGCGTCCGCATTAGACGTGATTGTCTCCTTGTAGGCGATTTTGGGGATACCCTTTTCAACCTCCACCCCGAACTTGGTCCTGAACTTGTTGATGGCTATGTCTATGTGTGTATCTCCCATTCCGGACAGGATCGTCTCCCCCGTCTCCTCATCCCTGAAGACGTTTATGGTCTTGTCTTCCTCGACGATCTTGCCCAGGGCGTTTCCAAGCTTGTCCTCCGTCCCCTTGACCTTGGGCCTTATGGAATATGAAACCGCCCCTTCCGGCATCTTTGAAATGGAAAGGGAGAGGGAGGCGTTCGGCTCACAGAAAAGATCGAGAGCCTGGGATTCTGAAAGCTTGGCGACTCCTATAACCTCTCCGGGAAGCGCCTCGTCGACGGGCTCCTGCTTTTTCCCCTGTATCCTCAGGATCTGTCCGATCCTCTCCTTCTGCCCCTTTGTAATGTTAAGAATCTGGGAATTTGTCTTCAGCCTGCCTGAAACAACCCTCAGGTATGACATCTTGCCCGCGAAAGGATCGAAAACGGTCTTGGCGACAATCCCCGTGAGGGGCTGGTCCGCTTTCCTCTCAATCTCCACCTCTTCCCCCTTGCCGTTGAGAGCCTTCACGGGAGCAAGTTCTTCCGAAGACGGCATGAACCTGAGCATGAAATCCACCAGTTCCGATATGCCCACCTGCCGGAGTACCGAACCGGTCAAAACCGGCAGAACCTTTCCTTCCTTGAGACCCTTCTTGACATACAGGGCCATTTCTTCCGGTGATATGGGCGTGCCTTCAAGGTACTTCTCCATAAGGGAATCGTCAAGCTCGGCCACCGCATCCATCGAGGCCTGCACGTACTGGGCGTACGAGGGGCTCTCGTCGATCTTTGCTCCCAGAAGGTCGGCCACGCTCTTGAGATTTCCGCCTTCGATTATGGGATAGTTGGCAAGAAGCATCCTCTTGCCGAAGAACGATTCCATCTCGGCCCAGACCTTGTTAAAATCCATCTCGGAGACATCGAACTTGTTGATGAAGATAACTACGGGCATCCCCTTTTTTGATATGAGCTCCCACTGCTTCTCTGTCGAGGGGGTTATGCCTTCATCGGCTCCGACGAGAAGGAGGGCGACATCGGAGGATTCCACCCCGCATACCTGCTCTCCCACGAAATCCATGTAACCTGGCGCATCCAGCATATATACGACAGAATCTCCCTTCTTAAAATAACAGAAACCGAGGTTGAGACTCATCTGCCTGCTTATCTCCTCGGAGTCGTAGTCGAGCACGGTGTTCCCCTGGGATATTTCGCCCACCCTGTCCACCATGCCCGTGGAATGGAGTATGGTTTCAGCCAGAGTGGTCTTGCCCACGTGGTTGTTTCCAAACAAACCCAGATTATAAATCTTACTCATTATTTCCTCCGATTTATCCTATTTTGAATCCGGCAAAGCCGGTTGGGAAAACCTATTTCCTGTATTGCGGATCGGTCGCCCTCTGTATCCTGACGTTTTTCTTCGGTTGAGAATTCCTCTTAAGTTCCTCTATGAGATCGGTGTACTCCTTCCTGTCTATCGGGAGATCGACCGGCTTCTTTTTCTTTCCTGAAAGTATGCATGCATTGCAGAACTCGACGGAATGTATGCCTTCTTCCCCCGGGGATACAACCTCCTGCCCGTCGAGTATCGCGGAAATGAAATTCTTTATTATCGAGATATGCCCCTGTACGGTCTGCGGCGGGATTTCAAGCTTCTCTTCCTTAAACTCCATCTCCGCCCACATGTCTTCGGATTCGGCTATGTGCCGGGAGATCCCCCCCTGGTACCGGAAGAACTTCAGCTGTCCGGAATGGAGGGTCAGCTTTCCTTTCTCGCCGCATATTTCCACGTAATGTCCATGGACGGGCTCAAAGGTTGTGGTGTAATAGTAACCGCATGCCCCGTTGCCATATTCAAGGACGGCCTGCACCTCGTTTTCGACCTCTATGTCGTGAAACCGGGTCCTGGTCCTGGCCTCCACCCTGCAGGGCATCCCGCCAAGCATGAGGAATATGTCTATCATGTGAGGGGCCTGGTTTATAAGAACTCCCGCACCTTCCCCCTTCCAGGTGGCACGCCACACGTTGCTGTCATAGTAAGCCTGGGTCCGGTACCACGAATCCACGCACAGGGTCCTTATTATCTCTCCTATCTGGCCGGTGCTGATTATCTCGCGCGCTTTCCGGATAACCGGTTCCGTTCTCCTCTGAAACATGACCGAAAGCACCCTCTTGTGATCCCTGGCGGCCTTTATCATCCTGTCGGCATCTTCAACGGTGACGGCCATAGGTTTTTCAGAAAGGACGTGCAATCCCTTTTCGAAGGCACACACGCTCACATCCGGGTGAAACCAGTGGGGAATGGCCACTATAACGGCATCGCAGCAGCCGCTGCCCACCATTTCCCTGTAATCAGTGAAAGGCCTTACCCCGAATTCGGCGGCCCTTTCCCTGACAACGCTCTCTTCGTTGTCGCATACGCAGGTCAGAAGGGCATTCTCAAGCTCGGACACGCTCTTGCAATGGGCATATCCCATGCCTCCCATTCCTACAACTCCAATTCTTACCCGGTCCATAGAAAACCTCCCTGGATATGATGTTCACGGCGGCCGTTCCCTGGTTGCGGGATTGGCGCCAAAACGGGCCGACTGCAAGCCGCGGCGCGCATCACGCGCCCCGCCTGCACGACGCCTGCATGGAACCTGCTTTAAGGCCACTAAAGCATGGCTTTCGGATCGGTCACCCTCTGGACTTTTACGGCTTCCTTCTTCTTGGAAGTCTTCTTCAGCTTTTCCATGAGCTGGTCGTAAGTCTTCCTCGGGACAGGTATCTTTACAGGCTTGTTCGTATGGGAAGAAAGTATGCAGGCATTGAAGAACTCCACGGCATTGATGCCTTCCACTCCGGGGGCGTACAGCTTTTCTCCCTTCATGATGGCATCCCTGAAGTTTTCCATGATGCTCTTGGAAATTCCGGGGCCCGGCTCAACGATCTCTTTCTTTACTTCCATGGAAGCGAACATCTTATTATACTTCTTTACATGCTCGTTTACAGGATGGGAATACCTGTAAAGGGTCATCTCCTTTTCCCTTATGACAAGCTTGCCCTTCTCTCCGGCAAATTCGAAATGAAGAGGACCGAAAGGTTCGCACGTGGACGTATAATAGCATCCCCATGCCCCGTTGGCGTATTCGAGGGAAGCCTGCACCTCGTCCTCAACCTCTATCTTGTGGATCTTGGCCCTCGTCCTGGCCTCTATCTTCACGGGCATCCCCCCGAGGTATACGAACATGTCTATGGTATGGGGCGCCTGGTTGCAGAGCACTCCGCCTCCTTCGCCGGCCCAGGTTGCCCTCCAGGTGCCGCTGTCGTAGTAAGACTGCGTCCTGTACCAGGGATCTATGCACAGGGTCCGGGTTATCTCTCCTATCTCCCCGCTGTCGATTATCTCCTTTGCCTTCATGGTGACACCTTCGAGCCTTCTCTGAAAATTGACTCCGAAGACCTTTCCGCTTTTCTTTGCGGCGGCTATTATCTTCTGGGCCCCGCTGCCTGTTACCGCTATGGGTTTCTCACACAGCACGTGGAGACCCTTCTTGAAAGCGTATATGCTGATCTCGGGATGAAACCAGTGGGGAGTCGCCACCACGACCGCATCGCACATCCCGCTGTCAATAAGTTTCTTGTAATCAAGGAAATACTTGACCCCGAACTTCTCGGATCTCTCCCTTGCGACCTTTTCGTCTATGTCACACACGCATGCCAACTCCACCTGCTTATTCTCGTTCTGAAAAGTTTTTGCCCTGTTACAGTGACCCCCGCCCATGCCACCAACGCCTATTACTCCTATCCTGACTTTCTTCATTATACAGCCCTCCTTGTAAGGAATCGACTTTTTTGTTGCCGCGGAACCGGCCCGGGAAAAAATATCACGAACCCCCATTTCGGCCAAATGGCTTCAAAACACCTTTCCGGCTTTTGCCGGCCGCGGGATTCTTCCTGACAAGATGTCAGCAACTTTTTTTTGATTGGCTCTTACATTTATAATATAATATATTCAAAAAGCGGTCAAAAAAAGATGGAACCAACGAAGAACCATAGCCCGGAGGAGTTGAAAACACTGATCAGGGGCAAGTCTCCAGAAGAGATAGCCCGGACCGTAGAAAGCTATTACGAGAATAAATACCGGCGTGAAAGGCTATTCTCAGACAAAGGAATAGTTGTCGTGGTTCTTTTCATCATATCCGTGGCGTTCCTCTTTTTTATCTTCTACAAGCTCTTCCTGCTTCCGCGTATCACCCCCGGGCATAACGGCGGCAGCCATCTTGAGCAACCAGTCCGGCAGGATTGAAAAATGTGGTACAAGGTATACTTCCTCGTTTTTGCATCAAGCGCGGCGCTTTCTGTCATCCTGACTTCCGTCGCCGGATGGGCAGCGAGAAAAGCAGGCATTATGGATATCCCCTCGTCGAGAAAAATCCACAGGCAGCCCATACCTCTTCTCGGCGGACTGGGCATATTCCTCTCTTTCCTGCTGACAATAGCCGCAGGCATAACCGCTGCCAGGATGGGACTCCTGCCCGGGACGATGAGGATCTACCTTCCTGGAATAGAAGGTTCCATTAAAAAGCTCGCCGCGATAGCGCTGGGAGGCGCCATAGTGGTGGCATTCGGTCTGGTTGACGACATAAAGGGCATAAAACCCCTCCAGAAGCTCCTTCTCCAGGCAATAGCCTCGGTCATCCTTTTTGCCGAAGGTATAAGGATATCCTTCTTTCTTCCCACGATCTTCCATTCTTTCGTCCTGACGGTGGCCTGGCTGATACTCATAATGAACAGTTTCAACCTGATGGACAACATGGACGGGCTCAGCGCCGGAGTCGCGTTCATAACCGGCGCGATACTCCTTGTCTTCGCCCTCCAGATGGGACACCTTTTCATAGCCACGGTGCTGTCGGTCTTTCTCGGCAGCCTTGCGGGCTTCCTCTTCCACAACCTTCCGCCCGCAAGGATATTCATGGGAGAATGCGGAAGCAGTTTCATAGGATTTTTCCTTGCGGCCAGCTCCATCCTTATGACCTTCTACAAGTACCGGGAACCCCAGAGTTTTCTTCCCCTGTTCGCTCCGCTCGTTATTTTCTCCATACTCTTCTTCGATACGGCATCGGTGATAATAATCAGGATACGCAGGAAACTCCCGGTCTTCAAGGCGGACAAGAACCACCTTTCCCACAGGCTGGTAAGCCTTGGAATGTCTCAGAAGCAGGCGGTCCTCTTCATATACATGCTGACAATCTGCACGGGTATAGGCGCCCTGTTGCTGAAAAGCCTCGATGTCAGGGGAGGACTGCTGGTACTGGCACAGGTCTTTATTATTCTCAATCTTGTGGGTATACTGGAAACTGTCGGCAGGAGCAGCGCAGGAACGGGGGAAAGAAAGGCCGGCCCGCAGAAATGAATGGGCCCTCCCTGGAGCATGCCGAGAATGGAAAGAGCGCCCGTAACAGCACGGGGCAAAGGAGAAACAGGTAATGCTTATATATCTTAACGGGAAACTCGTTCAGGAAGAGGAAGCAAAGGTATCGGTTTTCGACCACGGACTCCTTTACGGAGACGGGATCTTCGAGGGAATAAGGATTTATTCTGGCAGGATATTCAAGCTGGACGAGCATATCACGAGGCTCTTCATGTCCGCCAGGGCGATACTTCTCGAAATGCCCCTCAACGTATACGAGATGAAGGAAGCAACGATACAGACCGTCAGGGCCAACAAACTTCAGGACGGGTACATAAGGCTTGTCGTGACCAGGGGCGTGGGCGACCTCGGCCTCAATCCGCTTAAATGCAAGCTCCCCACCCTGATAATCATAGCCAACAAGGTGGCCCTTTACCCTGAATCCCTTTACGAACAGGGTCTCGACGTGATAACGGCATCAACGAGGAGAAACATCACCGAAGGCGTCAACCCGGCGATAAAGTCTCTGAATTACCTCAACAACATACTGGCAAAGATAGAAGCCAACAATTCCGGTTTCCCTGAAGCCCTCATGCTGAACCATGACGGGTACGTCAGCGAATGCACGGGAGAGAACTTGTTCATCGTCAGGGGGAAAACGGTACTGACTCCTCCCGTTTCCGCCGGAGTCCTGGACGGCATAACCCGAAGCACCATAAAGGATATCTGTCCGGCCCTTAACCTCGAATTCAGGGAAACGAACCTTACCCGCTACGACGTTTTCAACTCCGACGAGGCGTTCCTTTCCGGAACAGCCGCAGAAATAGTTCCCGTCGTTTCCCTCGACAGGAGGGTTATCGGAAGCGGAAAACCCGGAGAGATAACCAGGAGCATATCGGCGGAATTCAGGAAAATTGCCCGGAGTTGCGGAGTTCCCGTATATGATTAAACAACCCTGCTGCCTCTGCGGAAAAGAATCGGAGGTTTCGGTCGTCGTGGTAAGAAACGGCAGGAAAAGCCTCAGCCGCTTCTGCAGGGAATGCACAGGATCGGATGATTTTCCCGGGAAGGTTGAACGTATCTCAGGACGGGGAAGCAGGAGGAGGACGCCTGAATACTGCCCGGCATGCGGTTATCCTTACAGGGACTTCAGGGAATACAGGTTCCTTGGCTGCCCGGAATGCTACAGCCATTTCGGGAAGGAAGTGGACAGGTATCTTAAGAGGATACACTCCTCCCTTTTCTATAAAGGCAAGACCCCTTCCCGGACGGATCCGGACAATTTAAAAAAGGGGAAAGGGCTTTCCCTTTCAAGGAAGCCGGTTGAAAAATGAAGAGAGCCGCAAAAAATGATGCCTGCTGCTGGGAGGCCATCGAAAGAAACACCTCCTGGGTACTGGAAAGAGCCGCATCCGCAACGGTGGTAAGCTCCAGGATAAGGATTGCCAGGAACCTCAGCGGCTTTCCTTTTCCGCACAACATGACATTCCGGCAGGCGGTCGAGGCGGAAAATGAAGTATGGCGGGCATTTCTCGGCTTCAGGAGTTCCGGCAGGGAGATATACATGCTCGAGATGAACGCCCTTTCGGAAATGGAAAAGGGGTTCCTGTGCGAGAGACACATGGTCAGCCGGGAGTTCACCCGAAGCAGCATGCCGTGCAGCGTCGCCATATTCCCGGGAGAAAAGATCTCTGTCATGGTAAACGAGGAAGACCACCTGAGGATACAGTCATTCCGTCCCGGGGAAAGGCTTGAAGAAGCCCTTCTCGATGCGGACCGGCTCGACGACCACCTCAGCGGCCAGCTCTCCTATGCCTTCTCCGGGAGGCTGGGATTTCTTACCTCATGCCCGACCAACATAGGCACCGGGCTCAGGGCATCGGTAATACTCCACGTTCCAGGGCTTGACGTTTCGGGCAGGGGGAAAGAAGTCATGAAGGAAGCCGGCAAGCAGGGAGTCCTGGTCAGGGGATTTTACGGCGAAGGAAGCAGGAGCATGGGATCTTTTTACCAGGTTTCAACAAGGGAAACAACGGGAAAGGATGAAAAAGAAATTATTGAAAATCTCCAGGTTGTGGTAAACTTAACGGTAAGAGAGGAAAGTAAAGCCCTATTACTTCTAAGTAATAGCAAGGAGAAAATGGAGATGGAACGCAGCCTTAAAAGAAGGCTCCGGAGTTCCACTCTTTCTTCTTACGCTTTTTTTTCTCTTTTTTCCAGACTTGTGCTGGCCCGCAAACTTGGAATAGCCGGCTTTGACACGGAAAAAATCGGCCGTTTCCTTCATTACGCCCTGCCTAACCACATGCAGCTTAAAGCAGGCAGAAAGATGTCCCCCGAAGAAAGGGATGAAGAAAGGGGCAGGATGGTGAGGGAACGGTTAAGGAGATGCATAGATGTTTGAAAGGTTCACCAAGAGAGTAAAGGAACTGCTCGAAGCCGCCGGTAAAGAGGCCCAGAAATTCGGCAATAACAGGATTGAACCGGAACATATACTGCTTGCCATGATCATGGAAGGCAAGGGTATCGGGGTGGCGATACTGAACCACATGGGTGTGGACCTCAACAAGCTTAAGTTCGACATTGAAAGAAACATGAAAATAGGCATCCCCGTACACATCGGGGAGCTTCCCCTTAGCCCCGAATCAAAGAGGGTTCTTGAAAAAGCCATAGCGGAAGCCCAGTTTCACGGCCACGCTTACATAGGAACCGAACACATCCTTCTTGGAATACTTTCGTCGGAAGAAACGGTCCCCTCGAAGATCCTAAGGAGCCGGGGCATAACCCTGGGCAACTCGAGGCAGCTGATAAACGACTTCATCGGAACCCAGAGCCAGGGCTGGAACAATTACTCCAAACCCCAGGCAGCTCCCGCCCAGGCACAGAAGAACAAGCCTCCGGCTCTCGATTCTTATGGAAAGGACCTGACAAGGCTGGCCCTGGAAGGAAAGCTTGACCCTGTGATAGGACGGGAACCGGAGATAGAACGGCTCATACAGGTCCTCTGCCGCAGAAAGAAGAATAACCCGGTGCTCCTCGGAGAGCCTGGAGTCGGCAAAACGGCCATCGTGGAAGGGCTTGCTGAGAAGATAGTCTCCAACAAGGCGCCGGAGATATTGAAGGACAAAAAGCTGATCATGATAGACCTTCCTTCCATGGTAGCCGGAACCAAGTACAGGGGAGAATTCGAACAGAGGGTCAAGACTGTAATAGACGAAATAAAGAGTGCAAGGAACATCATCATATTCATTGACGAGATACATACCCTGGTAGGGGCCGGGGGAGCAGAGGGAGCCATTGACGCATCCAACATACTCAAGCCGGTCCTGTCCCGCGGGGAAATACAGTGCATCGGGGCAACGACCCTTAACGAGTACAGGAAATATATCGAGAAGGACGGAGCCCTCGAACGCAGATTTCAGCCGATCATGGTCAACCCTCCGAACGAAAGGGAGACAGTGGAGATCCTCAGGGGGCTGAAAGAAAAATACGAGGCCCACCACAAGCTGAAAATTTCTGACGGCGCCATCCTTGCCGCGGCCAGGCTCAGCGACAGGTACATAACGGGCAGGTTCCTGCCCGACAAGGCCATAGATCTCATAGACGAAACCGCAAGCAGAAAACGCCTTCAGCTTTACAAGCCGCCCGGAGAAATAGAAGCCATCCAGAAAGAGATAGACTCGATATCGGCCTCAAGGGAACGGAAAAACCAGTCGTACGAGAAGGCCGCTTCGCTGAGAGACAGGGAGAGGGAGCTTAAAGGCAGGCTCGATCATATCAAGGCAAACTGGGCTTCCATGATACCCCCCGAGGATAAGATCGTAACGGCTGACGACATATCCGAGATGGTATCCCAGTGGACGGGCATCCCGCTCTCGCAGATCTGCAGGGAAGAGAAGGAGAAGCTTCTTGAAATGGAATCCTTCATCAACAGGCTCGTGGTTGGACAGGAGAAGGCCGTCTCAGCCGTGAGCAGGGCCATAAGACGTTCCCGCGCAGGACTCAAGGACAGAAGAAGACCCATTGGCAGTTTTCTCTTCCTCGGCCCCACGGGAGTCGGAAAGACCCTGCTGGGAAGGATCCTGGCAGAGTTTCTTTTCGGCAACGAGCAGGCCCTGGTTCAGGTGGACATGTCGGAATACATGGAAAAATTCTCCGTAAGCAGGCTCATCGGGGCCCCCCCGGGATACGTTGGATACGAGGAGGGAGGCCAGCTGACCGAGAAGATCAGGCGCAATCCCTACAGCGTGGTTCTGCTTGACGAAATAGAAAAAGCCCATCCCGAGGTTTTCAATCTCCTTCTCCAGGTGCTTGAAGACGGACGGCTTACGGAC
>JAKPNC010000170.1 GCA_029548585.1 bacterium
ATAGATAACTACGGGGAGTTGTTTAACAGAGGACATTCCCATGAGTTGCCTGTATGTCCGGGGGCCATGGAACTTTTTTTCAACACGAAACCAATGCACCTTTCACGTTACCCCGATAACGAATGGCTGAAAACTGCCGGCCTTGTGACTCCCGAAGGAGACGGAAAGATTCACAACAAGATATACCAGAAAGGCAGTTTCAGGTATTCGGAAGACAGGATTGAAAGGTGGAAGGAAGAAAAAGAGATATGGACGGCAGGATACTTTATGTGGGAATGGGACAAGATACATGCAAGAGTGCTTTCCATGGATACCGGCAACCGCATAATAACACTGTCTCCGGACACGAGGCACCCCCCTGCATATATTCTGTACAATATTCTTGTCAGAAAAGACGCCCCTCATTTCTTTTACAACATACTGTCCGAGCTTTCCTCTCCGGAAGAGTTTTATGTCGACAGGGATGCGGGAAAACTCTATTTCTACCCGCCCGGCAAAATTGAAGGCAGTGAAACAATCGCATCCACGCTCAACTCTTCCATAATAAAGACGCAAAATGCGTCCAACCTTGTTTTTTACGGACTGACGCTGGAAGCCACATGGCTCCACGCGATAGAAATGACAGGAGGAAAAAACAACCTCGTGGCAGGCGCCACCATACGCAACACCGGCGTTACGGGCATCTGGATAAAAGAAGGATGGAACCACGGGGTGGTTGGATGCGACATATACGATACCGGCGAAGGAGGCATCCGCATCGAAGCAGGCGACAGGGCAAAACTCATCCCCGGGGGCAACTATGCTGAAAACAATCACGTCCACAGGTTCAACAGGTTCAGCTTCAGGGTAGGACAGTCGGGCATCGTAATACACGGCACAGGCAACAGGGCATCCCATAACCTGCTGCACGACGCTCCCTATTGCGCTCTCTTTTTCCAGGGCAACGACAACCTGGTTGAATATAACGAGATATACGATTCAATGTACGAGGGCCGCGACGGCGGCGCCATGTACACCCATTCAGGCTCGGGGCCGCAGTTTTATATCAGGAACAGGGGCAACGTAATGAGGCGTAATTTCATCCACCACATAAACGGGCACTTTTCCCCCATTACAACGCACGAGGGATGCACGGGCCTTTATATTGACGGAATAAGCGCGGGGATGACCATGGAAGGCAATATATTGTACAGGTGCACCACCAGGGCAATGCAAAGCCACGGACCCGATACCAGGATAGAGAACAACATTTTCTCCGGCAACAAGCTGAGCCTGCTGCTGTATAACAACGCCGGGATAATGGAACCTATCGTGGGAAGAGGAGAGGTAACCGTTGGCAGGGAATATAAAATACCACCATGGGGAACAAGGTATCCACAGCTGGTTGATGCCCTTCAGACGGAACAAGTCGGTATCACGAAAAATGTAGTCCTGGAGCGCAACGTCAACAGGGAAGGCGTTTTTACCTCGATAATCTCGCACCCTTTCCATCCACTGCGCAGCGTTTTCAGGGAAAACATCTCCATAAGCGACAACTGGGAAGAAGGAGACCCGCTGTTTGCAGACACTGCGAAGATGGATTTCAGAATAAGGCCCGGTTCACCGGTGTTCGGACTGACATCCATCGAACCGGTGCCTTTTGAAAACATGGGGATTTATAATGACGCTTTGAGGGCAAGCTGGCCCGTCAAAAAAGATCCACCGGGAAAATATTACAAAGAACAGGCAGTGGAAAGCTCCCTGCCTGCCGAAAAACCCCGCACTGTGCAGAAATCAGGAGAGCCCCGCCATTATGGCGTCAGGAGAAAAACGGCTCCCGTAACCATAGACGGCTATCTTGAAAAGACAGAATGGTTCGGACTGGACAAAAAGCAAGCCATGTGCATATGCGAAGATCATGTGACAGGCAAAAGAAGGTATGGAGCGGAAAGTTACGCGTGGCTCTTGTATGACGACGAATGCCTTTACATGGGAATCGAAAATGCTCCCGACCCATGGAAAGAGGGATTGAGGAAAGAAATACCCGTTTCTCTCTATCTGAACGAAATTACAATAGAAGGCTTGTCCAACAGCCAAATGGCATGGTGGAAAAAGGAAATGCCGACAGGCCCGCTTTATATATTCACCGGATATGCTGAAGGAAGGTTTATCATAAACAATATTTTCAACATGCCGCAGGCAAGGATTGCAAAGTTCGAAGAAGGCGTAAAATACAAAGCCAGGATGATTGATCAGGAACAGCTTTACTGGACCGCGGAATGGAAGATCCCTTTTTCCGCCCTGGGACTTTCGGGAAAAGATGTGAAATCCCTGAGGTTCAACATAGGCGCCCCCAAAAGAGACTCATGGTATGCATGGATGTCCACGGGAGATGCCATCTGGCGCCTTGATAAAGCGGCGGGCATACTCAATTTCAACAGGTAATCTATCTATTGACGTTTTATCTCGATTTATGCTAAAATCATAGGAAAAGACGTATTGTTCC
>JAKPNC010000056.1 GCA_029548585.1 bacterium
GATGGTTACGTGGAAGAATCCTACAGGATGAACATTGAAGGGAAGAATTATCTGTATTCCGAACTTGGGAAATTAGGGATAGGTTATATACCCACCCAGGCGAATTTCATACTGTGCAGGTTTGACAGGGACGCCTCAGGAATAGTCAGGGAACTCGAAAAACGTGGTATAATTGTAAGGTACATGAACGCTCCCGGACTGGGGAAGGAATACGTAAGGATAACCGTGGGCACGAAGGCTGAAAACGCAAAGTTTCTGGAAAACCTTCGGGAGATCATTAACTGATACCCATGGGAAAATACGCCTGCAAAAGAGTGCAGGGGAAGAAGCCGGGAGGGGAGGAAGAATGCATATACTTAAACTCGGGGTAAACGTTGATCACGTGGCCACATTGAGACAGGCAAGAAGGGGGATGTTTCCGGATCCCGTGGATGCTGCCGCCATATGCGAGCTGGCCGGATGCGATTCCATTGTATGCCACCTCAGGGAAGACAGGAGGCACATACAGGACAGGGATCTGTATGTGTTGAGAAAGACAATCAAGACGAAGCTGAACATGGAAATGGCACTCTCGGAAGAGATTGTCGGGATAGCCCTCGACGTCAAGCCTGATCAGGTAACCCTTGTGCCTGAGAAAAGGGAAGAACTAACCACCGAAGGCGGCCTCGATGTTTCTGGCAACATGGACAGGATAAAAGATAACGTCGGGAAGTTTATAAAGGCGGGGATTGGAGTCAGCCTCTTCATAGAGCCGGACGAGAAGCAGATCGAGGCATCAAAGGAAGCGGGGGCGGAATACATAGAATTGCACACCGGCAGGTACGCTGATGCTGTCGGCGAAAAGGATCGGTACAAGGAACTCAACAAGATATATAAGGCGACAAAATATGCCGTATCCATAGGCCTGAGGGTAAATGCCGGACACGGCCTGAATTACAAGAATGCCCACCCCATATGCAAGATAAAAGGCATAGAGGAACTAAACATCGGCTACAGCATCATCGGAATGGCAGTCTTCAAGGGTCTGGAGGCCGCCGTCAGGGAGATGCTTTGGATAATGAAGATATATGAAAAAGAAAATCATTGATGCCTTCAGGGAACCCATAAAAAACCAGGAATGCAGGATAAATCTCCTGATAGGGGGGGTAATGACATTCTTCCCCGTCATAAATTTCGTATCCCTCGGATTCCTTGCCACGAGGCTCGAAAAGAGCATTGACCAGGATAAAAGCCCTGTTAAATGGGATGATACAAAGAAACTGTTTATAAAGGGATTTAAAACATTCCTGATTTGTGCGGCATACCTTGTAATACCCTTTTTATTCGCATTATTAGGGGGTTTCTTTATCCTTAACCTTGCCAGAGGCAGAATCTTCTCTTTATCTTATTTCAGAGGCCAGATGCTCAATGTAATAGGAACCCTTCTGTTTCTTGTCTCTCTCTACCTGCTTCCCTTTGCCGTTTGCCTTTTCCTGGAGAGCAAAAATCTTTCAAGGGGCTTTGATATCAAGGAAAACCTTGACAGGATAATGCTCATACCCCGTGAATACACCTTAATATTCGGTATAACTCTTTCCCTTCTTCTCGTTTCGTTGTTTATCATCCTCTTCCTTATGAACTGGTTTGCGGGGACCCTCATAGGAGGCTTCATAATCTTTTATGACAGCCTTGTGATAACAAACCTGCTATGCAAGTTTTTTCCACGAAAGTCTATAAGCATCCCTCTGGGAAACTGAGATCCTTTATTCTCTGCCTTACGGTATAAAATCTCAATACAACATGCTTTTCCCATCACGTAAACACCTGAAGCTCAAAATAGCCTCACGATCAAATATTAGGGCGGAAATTAAAATAAGGACATCATTCACTGGCCGGCTTTAAAACCTCTTCCAGAAATCCACCACGCAAAAGACTATTTTCTCCATATATTTATTCTATGTAATTGATGGTTATTACATTGCCAATTAAACGTCGCATAAGAAGTATTATGTTAACTTTGCATCCCTGGAACCTTTATTCGGCAGCGTGAAAATAAATGATTTGATCACTTTCTTAACCCGTTCCTGTTATTAAGTACAGATATAAGGCATAGTATCTTAAATCGTTAATAATTACTTGTTTAGTGATTGGATTAATGAGCAAAGAAGGATCGATATTTCATACAGCAGAATGAGAGGAATCGAGACAAGAATCTGGCTTACAACGTCGGGAGGCGTAATGAATGCAGCCAGTATGAATGAAAATAGAATGGCGTATCTTCTGCCGGCTCTCATCATGCCGGAATTGATAATGCCTGCAGAGGCGAGTCCGCTTGAAATGACGGGAAGATTAAATACCAGCCCGAGCCCCAGTATGAAGACAAGTATAAAGTTGAGATAACTGCTCATGGATATAAGTGGAGCCATCTCTCCTCTTGAAAAAGCAAAAAGGAATCTAAGCCCAAGAGGAACAATAACATAGAATCCAAACAACGCCCCTAAGGCAAAGAATACCGGAAACCCCCAGGAAAGGTAAAGGAACGCCCTCCTCTCCTTGTCCGATTCGAGCGCGGGAGATACGAATTTCCAAACCTGGATAAGCGTGTTGGGAATATTCAGGAAAGCCCCCATAAGGGCGCTTATCTTGAAAACAGCCATAAACGGCTCAACGGGATGTGTAAAATACGGCTTCTCCTGATACTTGGCCAGGGGACCGGTAATTATGTCCAGAAGCCTTCCCGAGAAGGTGTAACTCAAAGCTGTAAGTATTATCCATCCCGCAAGGGTAATAATTATTCTAAACCTAAGCTCCTCAAGGTGATCAAGGGGGCCCTGGGAATCATCATTCAGTCTTTCCATCTTCGTTCTTACCTGGCGGTTCCTTCTGGTTTTTGGATTCTTCGCTTGATTCATTCATCCCTTTCTTGAACTCTCCCAGGGATTTTCCCAGTGCTCTTCCTATTTCAGGAAGCCTTTTGGCCCCGAAAAGCAAAAGCATGATGATAAGTATCAGTATAAGTTCTCCCGGACCGACATTAAACATCTTCTGCCTCCTTTTCCTTTTTATTATCAAAGACCTGGTTGAATAAGAGCTTCTCAGCGATACCTGCCTTCCCTGAGGCGGTACCTTCTCTCTCCGGTATTGGAAACCCTTATTGCCGATATGCCGGCAACCGGGCAGTTGGCCTCGCATATACCGCATCCGATGCATGTATCAGGATCGACAAGCGGTCTGCCGGAATCATCTGTATGTATAGCCCCCGCAGGACAATACTCAAGGCAGACCAGACAATCC
>JAKPNC010000219.1 GCA_029548585.1 bacterium
CCAGGAATTCGGCTGGCTTTCGGGCAAGTATAAACGCAACCAGACGCCCCCGCCGGGTTCAAGGGGAGCCGTAGAGAGCCTCAACCTTAAAGGAACCGAAGCGGATCGGTTTTTCGGTATCGTTGAAAAACTGGAACCGGTGGCAGACGACATGGGAATTACAATGTCCCGGTTTGCGCTGGCATGGCTGCTGCACAAGCCTCTTGTGACAAGCGTCGTATGCGGAGTCCGGCTTGCGGAACAGCTCAGGGATAACGTGAAGGCCGTCGACGTGAAGGTAAGCCGGGAGGCAATGGACCGCGTGGACCAGATATCACCGCCCCGTTCCGGGAATAATCCGAATTATCTGAATCATTACCTGGATACATAATTTTTTGACTTATTTTCAAAAGAGGTATAAAGTAGATAAGTTTTTCATTTTAAAGACAGTGCATTTCAACTATCTTTTTCCAAGGAGGAAAAAATGGCAATGGAGTATACGAATCTCGGAAGCACGGGACTGAAGGTTTCACGTATATGCCTGGGCACAATGAGCCTGGGAGTGAAGCCTGAAAATCAGGCCGAAGACATAAAAATAGTCCAGGAAGCTATTGAAATGGGAATCAATTTTTTTGACTCCGCAAACGGCTACGCAAGGGGAAGGTCGGAAGAAATTCTCGGCAAAGCGCTGAAAGGCAAACGCGAAGACCTTGTTGTCGCCACGAAATGCTGGGCGGGAAATCCCACAGGCGGCGGACAGAATAACAGGGGAAGTTCAAGGGTAAACATCCTCAGGTCCGTAGAAGGATGCCTGAAGAGGCTCCAGACCGACTATCTTGACCTTTTCATCATGCACCGTCCCGACGAAGTTCTGCCGGATTTGGGAAAAAATCCTGCCCCGACAGAAGAAACCATCAGCGCCCTTACAGACCTTGTCAAGCAGGGAAAGGTAAGATACATAGGGACTTCATGCTACCAGGACTGGAAACTGGTGGAGACCCAGCTTTTGGCAAGATACGAAGGGTACGAGAAGGTTTGTTGCGACCAGCTGAAATATAACATCCTTGACAGGTTCGTGGAACAGCAGGTGCTGCCGGTCTGCAAGAAATACGGCATAGGCGTTAATATCTTCAGCCCGCTCGAGTTCGGTTGGCTTTCCGGCAAGTACCATCGCAACCAGCCGCCTCCCAAGGGTTCGAGAGGTGAAAGCAAAGGACTGGTAAACCTTGAAAGCGCAGGCGCGGACAGGTTCTTTGACATACTGGAACAGCTTGAGCCCATAGTCAAGGATCTTGGCGTGACAATGTCCCAGTTCGCCCTTGCATGGCTGCTCCACAGGCCCGTGGTCACAAGCGTAATATGCGGTCCAAGGCTCATCGACCACCTGAGGGACAACGTGAAAGCCGCCGACCTGAAACTGAGCCAGGAAATAATGGATAAGGTAGACAAGATAGCTCCTCCCCGTTCCGGGAATAATCCCAACTACATGAACCATTACCTGTGAAAGAGTAATCCGGCGCCGGAAAAAACGGCGTTTCGCAAGCCGGTTTAGCCTGATTCACGGCCGGCACGGGAGGAGGCAAAAAAAATGGACATGAAATACACTTCACTTGGAAGCACAGGGCTCAAGGTTTCCCGCATATGTCTGGGAGCCATGAACCTCGGAGTGAAACCGGAAAGGGCAGCGGAAGATACCAGGATAGTTGAGGAAGCGCTCGAAATGGGCATTAACTTCATAGATACTGCCAACGGGTATGCCCGGGGCAGGTCGGAAGAACTGCTGGGCAAGGCGCTGAAAGGAAAAAGGGAAGACCTGGTTCTTGCCACGAAATGCTGGGCGATGAGTCCAAATACGGGAGGCAAAAACAACGCAGGGAGTTCAAGGGTAAACATATTAAGGTCGGTGGAAGGCTGTCTGAAAAGATTGCAGACAGATTACCTTGACCTTTTCATCATGCACAGGCCCGACGAGGTCCTCCCCGACCTCGGCAAGAACCCGGCTCCCACGGAAGAAACCCTGGACGCGCTGACCGACCTGGTAAGGCAGGGAAAAGTAAGATACATCGGTTCCTCATGCTACCAGTCATGGAAGCTTGTTGAAACACAGCTCCTGGCAAGATACAAAGGATTTGAAAAAATATGCTGCGACCAGCTGAAATACAATATAACGGACAGGTTCGTGGAACAGCAGATTCTTCCGGTATGCAAGAAATACAATATAGGCGTGAACGTTTTCAGCCCTCTTGACGGAGGCTGGTTATCAGGCAAGTACAAGAGAAACCAGGCGCCCCCTCCCGATTCAAGGGCGGTTAGAAAAGTCTTCGTGGATTTCGAATCGCCTGATGCTCCGAGAATTTTTGACATACTGGAAAAACTGGAACCCATTGTCAATAGCCTCGGAATAACCCTTTCTCAGTTTGCGCTGGCATGGCTGCTCCACAGGCCTTTGGTGACAAGCGTCATAGCCGGCCCCAGGCTTATCGAACATCTGAGAGACAACGTGAAAGCGGTTGAAGTGAAACTTAGCCAGGAAATAATGGACCAGGTGGACAAGATAGCGCCTCCAGGTTCAGGAATCAACAAGAATTACAGTAACTACTATCTGTAAGGCAGAGAGTTCTGCCAGGGTATGAAAAAAACGCTTGTAACAGGCCCTTAATGGAAAAACGGGATTGTCTCATAAGCCGGTAAATGCAGTTTTATACCGTCAATACAAGACTTTCCCCAAAGGAGAATAAATGGAATATACAAATCTGGGAAGTACCGGTCTAAAAGTTTCCCGAATATGTCTCGGGGCAATGAACTTTAACAATTTTGAGAATGAAAAAGAGTATATAAAGATTATCAATGAAGCAATAACTGACATGGGAATAAACTTCATTGATACCGCTGACTGCTACGGAAAGTCGGAAGAGGTTGTCGGCAAGGCGCTGGAAGGCAAGAGAGAAGATGTTGTCCTTGCCACAAAGTGCTGGGCCGGAGGCCACCGGTTCGGAGGCAAAAACGCTTCGGGGAGTTCCAGGGTTTACATTCTGAGATCCGTGGAAGCTTCCCTGAAAAAACTCAAGACGGATTTCATAGACCTTTTGGTAATGCACCGGCCCGATGAAGTCCTGCCAACCCTGGGAAAGAATCCGACACCCACGGAAGAAACTGTCAGCACCCTTACAGACCTCGTAAAGCAGGGTAAAATCCGTTACTTCGGTTCATCCTGCTACCAGTCATGGAAGCTTGTTGAAACACAGCTTCTGGCACGATATGAAGGCTATGAGAAATTGTGCTCCGACCAGCTGAGATACAATATCCTTAACAGGGCTGTCGAACAGCAGGTCCTTCCCGTATGCAAGAAATACGGCATAGGGGTAACTATCTTCAGTCCTCTTGAATTTGGATGGCTTTCAGGCAAATACCACCGCAATGAAGCTCCTCCAAAGGATTCAAGGGGAGCGAAGAAGAGCATGGTTGACCTTGAAGGGGCAAATGCCGCAAGGTATTTCGATATCCTTGAAAAGCTTGAGCCGATAGTGAAAGACCTCGGGGTAACGATGTCCCAGTTCGCCCTGGCATGGCTGCTGCACAGGCCCGTGGTGACAAGCCCGATATGCGGACCCAGAACCATGGAACACCTTAAGGAAAACGTTAAAGCCGTTGACATCAAACTGAGCCAGGAGATAATGGACCAGGTCGATAAGATAGCGCCGCCCCGCTCGGGATTCAACGAGAATTACGTGAATCATTCACTCTAAGAGGCAAGAAGTCCTTTTAAAGGGATGGGAATCAAAGAACCCTGCCCCTGGATTCCAGGGGCAGGGCTTTTTTCAGTGAAAGTAGAATTCGACAACATCCATGTCGGATATGCTCGAGTTGGGTCCGAGGAACTTCAGCAAACCGGATGCCTTGGCCTTCTGCCAGCCTCCAGCCCCGAGAAAATCTTTATAATTTACCGTCGCTACCCGGATGAATCCCTTCTCTATATCCTTGTGAACCTTTCCGGCGGACTCCCTGGCGTTGAGGCTCCCGGGGACAAGCCATCCCTGCGAGATATCCCCCTTGACCGTGTAAAAGGTTACCAGGGACATGGCCTTTATTATCGCAGGATAGAAATCAACAGGATCAAGTACGGAGACATCACTGAGGACGGCTGGAAGAGAAATGCCACAAGGAACAGAGTTGCCGTTGACGAAGAAAAGGAGGGGTTTCACCGTAAGAAACTCCATCCCGTTGAGAAGGCCGAGATTATCACTGTCAAGGGATGAAAGTCGCTTCTCCGACTCAAGCAGCTTCAGGCCTTCCCCGAGAACCTTCAAAAGCCGTTCGCTTAAGCCGCTGTTAGGTTTTTCCGCCCTTTCAAGCATCTTCTCTATCCGTGCCGCATCGTAGAGCACCAGCTCCATGAGAAGCGAGTTGCAATCCTTTACCGGATCAGAATCCCCCTGGTAATTATTCACGGTGCAGATTATTGCATCCATGGACGAAAGATTTTTCAGGTAATCATCGGGAAAACCATCCGAAGAAGGCATCCCCTTGAAATCGTAAATCCCGAACTCGGGGTAGACGGTCTTCTTTGTTCCCGCAGCGGCCGCCACCTTCTCAAGGGCGGCGTCATTGTACCTGCCGACTGCAAGGTTAGGTTTCATGGGATCGTACACATCGTCGTTCTTTCCTGTCAGCTTCCTGAAGAGCGCGGTCTTTCCTCCGCCGGAATAACCGAAAAGGGCTAATTTATACATGATAAACTCTCACCTCCATACCTTTTTTAATAAATGGTTCCATGCAACGCATGATATCCCCTGTCCCTAAGGGAAATCCCGGCCTTGCGGAAAACCTTAATATTACCTGTTCAGGCAAATCCCGCATGGCTGTCAGAAATCCTTCAACCAGCGTATCAAATGGCAGGGAAGATCCGGCAAGCTCAACCTCCACGGCCTTCCGGGCCTGAGACAGGATTTCGGGCATGCCCCTTTTTCCGTGGATTTCAGACATGAAAGCCTCCTGCTTCTCCATCGTTTCAAGGCACAGCCCGACCATGTCATCCAGGAGAAGCGGAAAATCGCGGCTTTCCCGTATGAGGGATATATCAATAGTCATCCTGTTGAGAATTGCCAGATCTTTTCCGGAGGGCCTTGATACATTCACGCTTTCTATGCGGCCTGCCCGGGCTGCCGGCAAAGCGCCGGGGAAGCTTTCGCTTATCCTCGATATAAAGGGCCCGGAAAAACAATCTGAAGGACAGGCATTGGCGGTATCAATTTCAAAAATGACGTGAGAAGGAAGATTCCCCGGGAGAAAAGCTGGCGGGCAAGCAGGAACCCTTATCACGATATCCCCGTCAACGAAACCCGACATTGAAGAGACAAACCCGTTAATCCTTTCCGCTGACAATGTTTCTGCGCTTGCCGGGGATACCGAAACAGAAAAAAATTTGTCTATCCCCTCGAGGTTGTGGATAAATATCTCACCGGTAAGATGCTTTTCCACGGCCGGTCCCGGTATTACGTGCAGTAAGGCAAACTCCTTCTTGATATGCCTGCCCATTTTGAGGGAAAGGCTGTCCGGGGCGTAAGACGGTTCTTCGAAAAGCCGCCTGACATCGAAAACGGGCACGCCCAGCCTCGCATGCAGGTTCCTGGCTTCTTCAAAGCCGTAAGCGGCAAGTTTCGCGTTTACCAGTTCCCTCACGAGGGAAGAAGATAATTCCCTTACCTTTGAAGCCAGCACCTCCTCTTCCACTTCCCCGACTATAAGCTCCGCTATGTTGGGAGAAAGGCCCGTTTCCCTGACAAGGGTATCTATTATTCTTTCCTTGTTCCAGAGGCTTATATTATCGCTGCTCTCCCTGACCGAGATATTGACGTTCCTTACGAGGTTATGCCTTTCACTTTCGAGGAGATCCGCATCCTCCGGCCTTATGCCCTCCCGGATCCTTCTTACCCTTGCCCTCTTTTCGCGGTAAAGTATGTAGGCCTTTGCCGTCCTCGCATGTCCGGTTTTTATCAGTACCCGCTCGACTATATCCTGTATATCCTCCACCGAGGGGATTTCTTTCTCATACTGTTTGAGAAGGTAAAGCCGGACCGCTTCGGCAAGGTCTTCGGCGAGATACTTGTCCTGCCCGCCCAGACTCCGTGCGGCCCTGAATATGGCATCCGCGATCTTCTGCCTGTCAAAAGGCACCACCCGCCCGTCCCTCTTGCGCACGAAATCAAGTTTTTTATCCATGGGAATAAAAGGAAGATACACGGGAAGAAATCGGCTCTCCGGCAGAAAGAATTCCGTTATTCCCGGAGGCCGCAGGCAGAATCTGCACGGGGATAATCCGTGTCGCCGGAAAGCTCCGCATTATTGGCAAAAGGCGCCGGAATCCTGGGATAATGAACATCCACGGCCACAGCCCGTGGTTCTCCTCCCTGGTAAAACTACGGACATATATTGAAGAAGATAAAAAATTCATCCTGGCGCGGTCAGACATCGGCCCAGAGTTTTTCCAGATTGTAAAGGCTTCTTGTCTCCGGAACAAATATGTGTACGAGGATCTCGGCGTAATCCAACAATATCCAACTGCCCTCTCCCATCCCCTCGACAGAAACCGCCTTTTCGCCGAATTCCCCGAGCAGGGTGTCGGCAAGCGCCCGGGTGTGCACAATGGAGTTGCCCGATACTATGACGAAATAATCGGCTATCCACGTCTGCCTGCCCACGTACAGAATTTCTATATCTTCGCCTTTCCTGGCCTCAAGTATGTCGACTATCCGTTTGATTTTTCTCTTTGTATCCATATGCCTGTGTAATTTATTTTACTCCATTGGAGGCGAAAATTAAAGGGATCTTCATACGGAAATATTATCGGGGCAACTGGAATCCTCTTTTTTTGTTTCATCTTTGAATATGTATTATAATTATCATAAGGAAGGTTTCTTCTTATTCTGCAGGGAAGGAGGCTTCACTTCACACGGAGGGTTTTAAAATGTTCGACAGGATCAAGAAAAGAAACGGAGAAGTGGTTAAGTTTGACGCCAACAAGATCTCGGCCGCTATCCATAAAGCAGGACTCGCAACAGGGGAATTTGGGCTTGACATCTCAAAAAAACTGGCGCTAAGAGTGCTGGATCTTGCAATAGACATCGTTGGAGACAGGGTCCCTTCCGTAGAGGAGATACAGGACATAGTTGAAGACGTCCTTATAACCTCTCCTTACAAGAAGGCTGCGAAGGCCTACATCATTTACAGGGATCAGCA
>JAKPNC010000224.1 GCA_029548585.1 bacterium
GCAGGAATGAAAACGGCGGTCATCCCCCCCGATGCGAAATAAGAAACGCAGGGGCAGTGATATAATGCTTCTGTCCGGAATCTCAACAGGGACCCTGGGTGGATACGCCTCAGAGCGACTAAGAATGTTGCAGCCGAACCCCTCCTGCACCAGGGTTACGGCGGGTAAATCCTCCTGCGCTGAAGATTCGGCGGGAAACTTTACGGTTCGTTGGAATGGCCAGATTTGGCGCAACAGATATAAACTCGGGAGAATCAATGGAAAAGATATTGTTGACCGGCTGCTGCGGCTTCATCGCCAGCCAGGTTGCGGAGAAGCTCCTAAAGCAGGGATACCATGTCTTCGGGCTTGACGAAATGAACGAATCCTACGACGTGCGCCTGAAGGAATACAGGCTGGGAATCCTTCAGGGTCATAAGAATTTCACTTTCCGGAAGCATGACATCTCCGAACCCGGGACAGCCGGCATCGTTCGTTCCTACGGGCCTTCGGTTATCATAAACCTTGCAGCCCGCGCAGGGGTGAGGGCAAGCATGTCGGACCCGTTCATATACTTCAGGGCAAACCTTACAGGCACCCTCAACATGCTGGAAGCGGCCAGGGAATGCGGCATAAAGAAGTTCATACTGGCTTCAACGTCTTCGGTATACGCGGGCGAAAAAATGCCCTTCTCCGAAACCCTTCCCGTGAACAGGCCCATATCACCTTACGCGGCATCAAAGAAATCGGCGGAAGCGATATGCTACACTTACCATTACCTCTATGAAATGGACATCACGGTTTTCCGGTATTTCACCGTTTACGGGCCTGCGGGCAGGCCGGATATGAGCATCTTCAAATTCATCAAGCTCATAGACTCCGACATGGAGATAACGGTTTACGGTGACGGAACGCAGAGCCGGAACTTCACTTATGTTGAAGATATAGCGGAAGGCACCGTGAGGGGCATGAAGCTAAAGGGATTCCAGACGGTAAACCTCGGGGGCGACCGGACCAACAGCCTCAACGAGATGATATCCCTGATAGAAAAATACCTGGGCAAAAAGGCCCGCATTGTTTACAAAGACTTCCAGAAAACAGACATATATGCCACGTGGGCCGACATAAGAAGCGCAAAAGAACTCCTCGGGTGGCAACCCGAAACAGGCCTCGAGGAAGGAATAAAGAAAACGGTCGAATGGTACAGGAAGAACCTTTCCTGGGCTAAAGATATACAACTGGCTGACTGAAATGAAAATACTTGTAACGGGTGGATGCGGTTTCATCGGCAGCCATCTCGCCGAAAGGCTTGCAGGACAGGGACACGAGGTTATCGTGATGGATAACCTTTCTTCCGGGGATGTCCGGAACCTGGCCCCGGGTATAAGGTTGGCAGAGATGGACATAAGGGATAGCCAGGCCGGCGGGTTCATACTGCAGGAAAAGCCGGAGGTCATCTATCACCTTGCGGCACAGATAGACGTGAGGAAATCTGAAGAAGACCCCTTCCTGGACACGGATATAAATATAAAGGGCTCGGTTAACATCCTGAAAAGTTTCGCCTCGCTTGAAGGAAAAAAGAAACTGGTTTTCGCCTCGACCGGAGGCGCCATTTACGGAGACACGGACACCATACCAACCCCCGAAACGGTCGAACCCTTTCCGCTCTGCCCTTACGGCATATCAAAGCTTGCGGTCGAAAAATACCTTTTCTACTATTCCTCCTTTTACGGCCTTGATTTCACGGTCCTACGGTTTGCGAACGTCTACGGCCCCCGGCAGAACGCCAGGGCCGAGGCCGGGGTCGTGGCAATCTTCACACGAAGGCTGATGGATAACCTCGGGACCGTCATATACGGCGACGGAAGGCAGACGAGGGACTTTATCTACGTAAAGGACGTGGTTAGCGCATGCGAAACTGCAATGTCAAGCGGGGTAAGAGGAGTCTTCAACGTGGGGACAGGCAGGGAAACTGAGATAGACACCTTGCTGGAAATGATAAAAAAAGAAACCGGTTCGGGAGCTGAAAGGGCATACGCCCCCGCAAGAAAGGGAGAGGTTCGAAGGAGCTGCCTCTCCCCGGCAAAACTCCTTAAGGCAACCGGATGGCGCCCCGTCTACTCCCTCGAAGAAGGGATCAGGGAAACCGTCAGGTGGTTCATGTCAGTTGGATGAAGTCTCCCATTCGGGGCCGCTGGTAAAGACATTATAATTCTGGGCTGAAAGGTTCAACACCTTCTGGCCGTGGTTATTGTAATGCCAGAAGCATCTGACTATGGGAACCTTTCCTTCGTGGCTCTCGTTACCCATCTGCCATACCTTGGCTTCCTTCCAGGTAACCGACCCGTCATTATTCATATCGGCGTGAGATATGTCCGTCTCGTTGTGGGAAGAATGGAACCACGAGCATCTGTTGTAATTAAACTCGTAGAAATAACTGCATGCCTCCAGTTCGGGGTTTCTGTAATTGAATCCTTCAATGGCTCCGAGATAGGGCGGGGAATATCCCGCTCCGGGAATGTTGGGCGGTGGTATATCGTTGGTCTCCGGAAAGGTTACATGGCCGTGCCCCCTTACCCCGGCATAAAGATCCGTAAGACAGGCGAAAATTCCTTTGGAAGATATGTATGACGGAAAAAGAGAAGAAAGCCATGGGGGATAATCCTTGTAATCCTGGGTATAAAGCTCTATGGCTATGCTGAACTGCTTCAGGTTATTGATGCAGTTTGCCTGCCTGCCTTTCTCTCTTGCCGTTGACAGGGCCGGCAGAAGCTGTCCGGCAAGTATGGAAATAATTGCAATGACCACGAGAAGCTCTATGAGGGTAAAACCGCGCTCTCCTTTTAACATTTTTTTCACCTCCCTTTATGCCTTATGTGTGCCTGTCACGATTTATCCTTGCCCGCCTGGATTGTATCGTAGGCTGTTTTCTTGATCTCTTCATCCGGATCGTTATAATAAAGGTTATAGAGCCTGTTCTCCATCTCCCCGATATCCCTTGACCTGAGCATCTCAAGGCACCTTTTCCTTATGCCTGCATCCTCGGACTCTTCCTCTGCTATGTCCATCAGCTTCTCCTGGAGGGTCCCAGGGCCATACCTGTCGATGTAGCCCAGTATAAGGTGCTTTGTCTCTTTATCCTCTTCTCCAAACCTGTCAACGAGGTAATGAAGATTGGTCTTTTCCATCTTCATGAGAGTCTCCATGGCTATAAGCTTTACATCCTTTCGGGTTGAGCCGAGAAGGGCCGCAAGCTTCTCCCTGTCAAGGGTTCCAAGGCTCCAGGCGGCAACCCTCTTCACGTCTTCTTCATCATTCCCGTTAATGATCTTCTCGATTTCAGGGATGGCAGATTTAACGCCGGTCTGCCCGAGGGTATATATAGCGTACTTCTTCTCTTCCTTATTCTTGCTTTCCAGCTTTCCCATGTAGGCCCTCGGACTGCTTGTCCTGCTTCTCCTGGTTGCCCAGAATCCCAGCCTTGCAAGAGAGACCACTAAGAGTATTCCAATGACCGCCATCACGATTACAAAAGATTTCCTGTGACTTTCCGCCTTTGCAAAAAACTCCCTTATCTTTTCCATGTTATTATCTTTTTTTCCCCCGTTTATATGATACCGGCGCCGCAACTGCTTTTCAAGAGCCGCTGGCACACAAAAAGATCTTATCACGAAAACAAAAAATAAACAAATGGCCGACAACATGCATGCCCGGGAAGGAAAAGCTTCCAACCCGGAGCCGGAGCTTTCTTTCTCTCATCCCGCAATCTTTGACTGCCGTATCCCTAAATTTGAAGTTGAATGAACCATCTTTTCTTTGCAATTTCATGGCGGCAGAAAATAAACATCCTGACTGTTTTTCAGATTTCCGGAAACACGGGAAGCCTTGGTATTTTTGAAATTTCTCTTGACAAAATAAACAAAAGGTTTATATTATATAATAAAATTGGAAGAAGGAGGTGATAAAACCATGAATAAAGCCGATCTTATAGAAGCAGTGGGCAAGGTTGTCTCCACAAAAAAAGAAGCAACGGTGGCAGTAGATACAGTACTCGATTCCATCAAGGCATCTCTGAAGAAGGGCAACGCAGTGACGCTGGTAGGGTTTGGGACTTTTGACGTAGCCAAGAGGAAAGCGAGAAAGGGAAGAAATCCCAGGACAGGCGCCGAGATAAAGATTGCGGCAAAGAAGGTTCCGGTTTTCAGGGCAGGCAGCGAACTGAAAAAAGCCGTCAAGTAAAAGACATTTAAGAGAAGCGGACTTCTTCACGGAGTCCGCTTCTTCTCCATGGAAACATTCAGAATGGAAATCAACTCAGAGAACGGGCCCCTATAGTAAAAACAAAGTCTTTGCGGAATACTTGACAAAAATAACATTGCATGATATAATGTAGAATAGATTAAGATATAAAGCCGGAAAAAAACAGAAGAAGGAGGTGAAAACAAATGAAAAACAGAAAAGGTTTTACCCTCATAGAGCTGTTGGTGGTTATAGCGATTATTGCCATCTTGGCAGCTATGTTGCTTCCCGCTCTGGCAAGGGCAAGAGAACAGGCGAGGAGATCAGTTTGTATCTCCAACCTGAAACAGCTGGGTCTTGCGCTGAAAATGTACTCCCAGGACTACAAGGAGTTCTTCCCGGTGAGAGACAACGTTGCTGATCTCAGCGCTCAGGATACAAGCGGAAACCTCGGGCTGCTCTTTGACGCTTACATATCCACGACAGATGCGTTCACATGTCCTTCAGACCTTAAGAAGCTTGGAGGAACTGGCGTACTGGCCGACAAACTCTCCTACGCTTACGCAAGAGGCATGTCTGAACAGGTGGATACTGAAACCGTACTGATGGTAGACAGAGCCGGAGAAACCGCAGGCGTGTGGAACGACGGTTATGCCGGTGACAACGCGTCCGGAGCACTTAAGATCAACGATTTCACGGCGGGTAAGGTCAACCATAAGAGCGATGGCGTCAACGCGCTCTACGTGGGTGGCAACGTGGCATGGATCCCTGCACCGAGAGCAACAGCAGCAGCAGGCGGAGCCTTCCCCAACTGTCTTAACGGGGTAGACGACGTAGGTGTAGTGTACAACCCGTAAGTGTAGATTTCAAAAGAAAAACCCTTCTTTCACGAAGGGTTTTTCTTTTTTTTATAACTCATTAAAAAGTTGCGCATGGTATAATATAGTGTAAGAGTATTAAAGGGGACAAACCCTTTCTCCCTCTACCCATAGGGGAGAGGGTTGGGGTGAGGGGGGATTTTCCACGACTCTCCTGCACCTTTGCCACAGTCCGTCAAAGCATCAGCGGCGTAAAGGGGAGTCCTCACTTTTCCTCCTCTACCCTTGGGGGAGGGCATGCCCGTCCGCAGCTTTAGCGGAGGAGGGTTGAGGTGAGGGGGGATTTTCTTTAGTGGCATACGGGGGGGGGAATTAACGGAATTGACGTAATACTCACAAAAATATTATGAGAACCAAAACATTTGTTCTGATAATTTTCTATCTTCTGCCAAAGATTCTCTTCTCTTCCATAATTGAAGATTACACTTCAAAGATAAGTGAACACACCTTAAAAAACGGCCTCCATTTAATTATTCTAAGGGACCCTTCCGCTCCGGTAATTTCGTTTCATGTCCACGTGAAAGTGGGAAGCGTCAACGAGAAGCCTGGAGAAACAGGCATTAGCCACCTTTTGGAACACCTCGCCTTCAACGGCACTTCATTGATAGGAACAACCGACTGGAAAAAAGAAAAAAAACTCCTCAATAAAATCGACCAGGCGTATGAGCGGATCAGGGAAGCGGAACGCGCAGAAGCCGATAAAATCTCAATGAAAAAACTTGAGGAAGATTTTTACGCCCTGAAGAAAAAAGCATCTTCTTTCTCAAGATCCAACGAATTCGCCAAGATCCTCGACATGCACGGGGGCATGGGAACCAACGCTTACTGCAGTTATGACATGACAGCTTACTGGGTGGAACTTCCATCCAACAAGGCGGAACTCTGGGCAATGCTGGAATCGGACCGGCTCTTCAATCCCGTCTTCAGGGGTTTTTATGAAGAACTCGACGTGGTAAAAGAAGAACGCAGGATGCGGGTCGATAATTCGCCATGGGGAAAACTCATGGAGGAATTTTCAGGCACAGCATATAAACTGCATCCTTACAGGAATCCCATCATAGGATACCCTGAAGACCTGGAAAATATGTCACGCGACAAGATAAGAGATTTTTATCTTGCTCATTACGCGCCCTCAAACATCATTATATCGGTTGCAGGAGATATTTCCCCGGAGACCTTTGTGCCGCTTGCTGAGAAGTATTTCGGGGGTATCCGTTCAGGGATGCCGCCCAATCCTGATATTCCGGCGGAACCCGCCGGGCGGTCCGAAAAAAGAGTTATCATCCGCATGGATTCACAACCTATCCTTATGGAAGGCTTCAATATAAAGGATATCACGCACCCTGACATCCCCGCTCTGGATATATGCTCCGAAATACTTGCAGGAGGCAGGACTTCCCGTTTATACAGGAAACTTGTAAAAGAGGAGAGGATAGCTGTTTCCGCGGGCTCCTGGTGCTGGGCGCCCCGTTATCCCGGGATGTTATATTTATGGGCGGTAGCGTCAAAAGATGGAGACAATCGCCGGCTTGAAAAATCCATATACGGGGCAATAGAGGAAATCAAGCAAGGAGGCGTGGCAGAAGAAGAACTTTCGGCTGCCAGGGCAAGGTTGAAAATGGAGCTTCTGACCTCCCTTAAATCAAGGATGGGCATGGCGAGAGAACTTGCCTGGTATAAAGCCGTAACTGGAGACTGGCGCAACCTGTTCAAATACGGGGAGAACCTGGAAAAAGTCACGGTCCAGGACATACGAAGAGTGGCAAAAGAATATCTCGTGGAAGAAAACAGAACCGTCGGCATGGTTGAACCGCGGACAAAGGACTGAACCATGGGCAAAAAACTCTCTATGTTTCTTCTTGCCGCTTTCTTGTTAAGCGGATGCGCTCCGGGAAAGATGGCAGAAAGAGTAGACTCCCTGAAATTCCCTTCTCTTGAAAATCCCGCGCCTCACGCATACGTAAAAGAGCAACTGTCCAACGGCCTTACACTTTTCCTCATGGAAGACCACAGCCTGCCCCTGGTAAGTTTTCATGCAATGATAAGAACAGGTTCCGTTTACGATCCCGAAGGGCAGGCGGGACTTGCAGAGATGTCCATGGAAGTCATTAGAACAGGCGGGGCGGGAGGCCTAACGGGAGACGAAACAGACGAAGCCCTCGAGAAGATAGGCGCGGGTATCAGCTTCGGAGCCGGCCGGGATGCGGGATGGGCCGGCGGGTTGGCTGACAGGGAAAATTTTGCGCGAGTATTCTCCATCTTCACCGGCATGCTGAAATCCCCCCGTTTCGAAGAGGCAAAAATAGAACTTTCAAAGATACGGAAGAATACCGAAATAAGCAGGAGAAACGACGACATTGAAGAGATAGCGGGAAGAGAGTTCATAAAACTTGTATACGGCAGAGAGAACCCCTATGCCAGGACCATAGAATACGAAACGGTAAAAGCGGTTACCAGAAACGACATGGTAAAATTCCACAGGACTTTTTTCCAACCCGGAAATATTATCATAGGCGTGTGGGGGGACTTTGAAAGCGGAAAAATGATGGAATACATCAAAGAATCTCTTGGAACCTGGACTGCCGGCAAGACCCCCCTCCCTCCTCTGTCCGGAACGGATTTCGACGCCACGCAGCCATCAGTCAACCTTGTTGTCAAGGAAGACGCCACCCAGTCTGTTATAATGATGGGCCACATGGGACTGCGCAGGGACGATCCGGATTACTTCACCGCGCTTGTCATAAGCAGGATTCTCGGAGCAGGCTGGAATTCAAGGTTTTCAAGAATTCTCCGGCAGGAGAAAGGGCTCGCATACAGCGCATGGGCCGGTTTCTGGGGAGAATTCGGATATCCCGGACCTTTTTCCGCCGGGGTTCAGACACAGGCAGAAAGAACCACGGAAGCGATGGAACTGATGCAGGAGGAAATCAGGCTCATATCCGGAAAGGTTACGGATGAAGAGCTTTCAGTTGCAAAAGAAGGCATTATAAACAGCGAGGTTTTCTGGTCCGATACCACAGACAAGGTAATGGAACGGCTCATGAGATACCAATACTACGGATATCCCTCCGATTATCCCGGTAAACTTCTCGAAGGCATAAAAAAAGTGACCAAAGAAGATATCTCGCGGGTCGCCAAAAAAAACATTTTTCCCGATAGGCTGGCCATCCTCATTGTCGGAAATCCTGAGAAATTCGGCTCACCTCTCCCGGAAAAGATTAATATAATAAAACCCTGAATTTTTATACACTGCTTTCATGCTCGCTTAAATCAGGGCCATTCACCCTCAACACCCTTTTTCTCCCTCTACCCATAGGGGAGAGGGTGCTTCCCCATCTCTTCTTCCTCTCCTCCTGGGGGAGAGGATTGAGGTGAGAGGGCTTCCATCTTTCGCCCTTTCCTCGCGGGGAGAGGGAATGTGTCCGACATAGCCTCGCATATCAACACTTTCAGGATATATGGGCAAGGGATGGGATAAGAACGGGATCCCGGGCAAGATACAGGAGGGAAGAACCGTTCTCCTGGGCAGGCATATCACAGCCTGTTTTTCAAGTTTTGAGAGTGCGCTTGGTGAGATTCGAACTCACAGCCTTTGGCTCCGGAGGCCAACGCTCTGTCCAGTTGAGCTACAAGCGCTGATATCCAAATTCTAAATTGCCAATATTTTACTTAATCTATCCTTTTCCTGCAACTCCATTGAAGCCGAAATGGAATCCCTTATCCTTTCCTGTCCAATTTCATGATGGCCTTCGCCACCCTGAGGCGGAAAGATTCGAGATAACCGGCGTCACGGGTATGTCCCGTGAAATCCGGAACGATTCTTTCATCCATTTCCCTCAGCAGCCTTCGTCCCTCTTCAAGGTCTTCGGGGTTTCCCTCGCCCCTCTTCAGAAGGTCCCTGAGCATGTACAGGTACTCATAGTCCTCCATCGCCTTGCGGATGATCTCCCACCTGATTGAATCAACAGGTTCATGGGATTCGTCCGGCCTGCGGGGAGGATAGATAACGTAGCTGTCTCCCGCCTGGAGACTTCCGCCGGTGGTATTGTCATAGGGGTTGTAAGGTTCTTCCCTGTAATAAGGAGGATGCCAGTCCCAGTGGTTGAGACCCCAGTGAAGAAAACCCTTTATGTCGTACTTGAAAGCGAGCCATGTGAATATCCTTAATCTTATGAGGGGCAGGTCTATGAAACGGTTCGGCCACGGGCCCGTGGGCTCGCAGCAGTAGTAAAACCATATCCTGTCTCTCGGTATGACGCTCTTGCTTGCAAATTCGGCATACCTGCTCTCCTGCGGCACGGGATAATCTGAGTAAGGGGCAAACTCCGGTTCTCCCATGGCATCAATCCTCTTTATTCCCGGAGCGTGCTCCTTCACGAACCCTGCAAGGCTCGTGTAGGGACCAAGCTGGTTCCCGTTGGGTTCATCCGAAACGTGCAGGCAGAACTTTTCAAGCCATCCTTTCTCCAGCAGGTGTTTTTCGAGGGCTTCGAGGAACTGCCCAAGAAAGGCGCGGTAATCTTCATCGAGGGTAGAGGGGAATATCCTCTTCTCTATCCTCTCCTGCCCGGGCCTGCGCAGAAGTATGGGAGAAGGATTTACCGAACGGCGTGCGAGATGGCTGCCCTCCAGGAGTTGGAAGCCGTACGAGAAAAAGAGTTCCGCCCACCTGTCGAAACAATCAAATTGAAACGAGTACTTCCCGGGAGATTGCTCCAGGATGCCTATCAGGGATTCCTCCCTGTCTCCGAATACCCTGAAACATGTAGCATTGAGAGAAAAGAGAGGGGTAAGGATAACGTTCTGCCGGTGTCCGGAGAGGTTTTTCGCGTATATCTCCATCACCTTCCAGAACTCTTCGGTGAGTGGCCCGACTTCATGGAATTTCAGAACCGTGGCCGTGCGGAACCAGTTTGTCATCAGAAAATGCGAATCCGGGGGCAGGCTGAACGGAAGCACATCAAGGGAGAAATCAACGTCTTTCCTTTCCCCTTCCAGGGTCACGGAGACCTTGCCAAAGTATTTTCCCGGTGAAATCTGCGGGCCGACCGGGATGCGTACCCAGACTCCCAGGGTGTCGGAAAATTTCTCCTTCCTCCAACGGCCCCTCCAAAGTGCAGGAAAGAGCGGATCGGGGAAAAATCCAGGGGCCTCGCCTTCCAGTTCTCCGGGGGGATTTCCCGCGGAATTCCAGTGCACGGGCACGTATTCCGCGTATAATATCTCGGCCTTTTCCCGGGAAATAAGGCCTCCCTTTTTCGAGACGATATCGCTTATCTCCACTTTCAGTTCGGCATCCAGGTCTCTCAGCTTTTCGGAAAGGCCGCTTATGCCTACCTGGAAAGAAGCGACCTCGTTGCTTGCCGCCGACAGGCTTATCTTCTTTTTGCCCCGCTTCTCTCTCCGGTTTGGCATAATGCGGGACATGCAGTCCTGTGCCCAGACATCAAACTGTTTATTCTCCACGGCAAACCTCCGGTTTGTAAAAAACACGGTATGTATGATTTTTTCATCAGGAAATTTTTTCTTTTAAGTCTTTTGGAAATCGCCTTCGGGATTTCTGCACACTTCATGAAGAATTGTCATGAACTTGTGCAGGTTGGGAAATGTCGCCAGGGGCTGGATCCCGTGGTCCCCATTCGGGAAATACCCCCCTTTTTCCAGCAGGCGCGGGATCTTCTCTCTTATTTCCGTTTCTATCAGGTGCTCATTACCTTCGTTTATAACCTCTTTCTCCAGCCATCCGAACATTACCATTTCGGGAAACCTTTCCCGCAAATCGAAGAGGTCATTATTTCCCTTGACTTCGAAAGGATAGAGGGAATTGAAACCGCACTCGACAAGAAGGGGCACCAGCTCCATCGCACAACCGTCCGAATCCACCGTCAGGACAGGAACTCCGCAGCTGCGCGCGCAGTCTGCTATCTCTCTGTAGAGAGGTGAACAAAATTTGCGAAACTGTTTCGGACTTATCAGCATACTGGTTTTATAACCAATATCCTCCCAGCAGGCGACAACTTCCGGGCGCAGGCGCTCGATAAGAGGGAAAACATACTTCCGGTTTTGCACCCTGACGAATTCTATCATGTCGTACACAAGTTCCGGATCGTCGTAAAGAGCCAGACTTGCGGCCTCCGTACCCATGAGGCCCCGTATTCTTCCATACGTACTGCCTGCCCCAATCACAAGGGGTCTCCGGCGGCGGTCAAACCGGCGGCAGTTCTGTTCCATCTCTTCCCCTGACATAAACAAGCGCGGGGAGACGCGTTTTTTATAGAATTCCCAGGAGTCACGGTCTCTTACCGGATACACGCGGAACTCCGGCATGCTGTAAGTATCGGGATTATCTTTTACTTCGCGGGTTACCGAACCGTCTTCGCCTTCAATGATTACGTATCCATTCTCCTCGCGGCTCTTACTCTTTATGCCTTCAGCTCCCCATGCAAGGGAAAAATCCAGTGTTGCGGGACCCGTGGTACCCCAGTAACGGTACCAGTTTTCAACATCATCTTTCTGCCCCTTGG
>JAKPNC010000225.1 GCA_029548585.1 bacterium
CAGGAGGAGAGGAAGAAAATGTAGGGAGACACTCTCTCCCCTATGGTTAGAGGGAGAAAGAGATGGGGAGGCTATAAAAACTATTTGAAGAGATTCTCGTGGAGCTTGAATCTTAGCATGAGGTAAGGACCTTTTCCGCTGTAGGAGTTGCCAGTCAGATCCTCGTCGAAGTTGTCAAACGAGTAGCCGAGCGATAGCCAGAGGTTTTTGACGATCCGGCACCCTATTTCGGCGGAACCTCCAAATAGGGTTGTTCCTGCCCTGTAGGAGTTCAGGAGGCGGCCTTCTATCCCGATGTCAAAGCGGTCATTTATGTCGTACATGAAGCGTCCGGACAGAAGGTCGGTATAGCTGGAAATGTCGTAGTCTTCTGCAAGTTTGCCTGCGTACTTGCCTGTTAACTGGGTCCGGTTGTTTAACTGGTAGTTGGCTTCAAACGAGGCTATGTAAGAAGTTGAATCGTATCCCGGGGAAGAAGCGGTATCCTTGTCAACCTTGAATTCAAGTCGTCCCAGGGCGTTGAACCTGTCGTTGTTGACAGGCCTATAAGCCATGCCGAGCATGGTTCTTGACGTAATCTGTTGTCCCCCTGAAGTAAAGCTGTTGTAAAAGAGGCGCTGCCTGAACATGAAAGTATAAGACGGGCTGAACATGGAGGCTATTGCAAGCTCTGCAAGGTTGGATCTTTCCGCTCTTTCATGCCTGTGTTCAAACCTTGATGTTATCTTGAGGTTTTCGTCAGGAAGATATTCAATCCCCACAGCGGCCGAAAAAGCGTCGGGCCGGCTCTTTCTTTCCTCTCCGCTCAGGGTATCAAGTTTTTCGACGGACAGGTTGCCAGTGATATTTTCTGCAAGGTTGAACTTGTTGCGGATCCCTATGCTCTGCTGTGAACTGTTTCCGTCTATGCCTCCGTTAAGCCTGTATTCGTTGAATGCCGAAGTTGAAGGTGAGAGTTCGGCTTCAATGCCCACGGCCGTTCTCGTTTCTTTCCTTTCGTCAAAATGGCCGTATTCCTGACGGATATATGCTTTTCTTTTTTCGTCCAGTTTATAATCGATATCCACGCGGCTGAGGGTGCCTTCGTCCGCCAGAAAGTTCTGTTTGTGCTCAAGGGCAAGCGACAGCTTAGGGTTAAGTTTCTGTTCAAGCCTTAACCTCATGCCTGTGGCTTCTTCGGGGGTTTCCTCGCTGAAGTCGAAAGGGTCCCTTGATGAAGGGTCGGGCGGGGCAATATATTTGTCGTTTGCTGTTTCCCGGTAGAGTTCAACCTCGAGGCTTGTTTTCCCGAAGGTCTTTCCCATCCCTATACCCACGTACTCGTGCTCCATGTCATTGAGCTTGTCGGTTTCGTTGTAATAGGATGCTTTGACCCACGTGGTTTTGTCTTTCCGGTATGTTGTTTCCATCCCGTATCTCTCCGTGCCACGCATAACGTCAAAGGCCGAGAGGTTGCCGAAATAATCCCCGATGTTCCTGTAATAGGCGGAAAGGATAATGTTGTCTGATGGTTTTGAATCAAGTTCAACCAGCCATCCGCTGTCTTTCTCTCCGGTGAAAATGCCTTCGGTTTCAAATAAGGATTCTGTCTGTGCCCATTCGGCTTTTATGGTTGTCCTGCCCGGGAAGGTAAGGGTGATGTCTGCCCCGATGATTGTCTTATCCTTGATTTCCTGCTCTTCCCTGACGGCTGTGAATCCTGCCTTCAGCCATGGGAAAAGGTTTCCGGCTGCGCGGGTGCCGGCAATGTAATACTTCTTGCCTGTTCCCGTGGTTTCGTAGCTGACAATTATGAAAACGGGATTGAGGTCGCTGTCATAGGAAGGTATTGCCGATTTGAAGAGGATACCTCCTATGTCGTAGTCCATCACGTAGTCGGTTCCCCTTGTTTTCCTCTTTCTTTCAAGGATATGTTCCGGCCTCTTCCTGTCCCTGGTTTCTATTACGACCATGTCGCTGCCTTCCACCACAGGCCTGCTGGAAAGGTAGTAGTAGCCGGATATGCCTTTCGCAGGGATGTTATCAACTTTCTGAACCTGGTCAGTATGGCTAAGGAAAGTCTGCCATGAGAATTTCCCGGTGTTGATATCGGACTTCATCCCCGTGAACGTCCTTGTGTAGGCGCCAAGCTTTGAATCCCTGAAGTCTGTCTGAAAATCGCCGTACATGATGTATGACCGGTCCCTGTCAATTCTCACATAAAGTTTTTCGCGCGACTGGGCTTCGTATTCCAGCTTGCTTTCATCCCCATAAACGGGATACCTGTCTTCCGTTTCGGTATTTCTTGTATGCTCGTTGAAAAAGTCATCTTCTCTTTCTTTTGCAGAATCGTAGGCGGCGGTCAGGAGGAATCCTTTTCCAACGCCTCCCTTGAGGAAGAAAGCGCCGCGCCCGCCTGTCGAAATTCCATCCTTTTTCAACCAGTCTTTATCAAGCAGAGACGTATCTCCTTCTGTCTTTCCGTATCCCATGGCCAGTTCCCCGTAACCTATCAGCATCATTGGCCTGAGATACGGTGCAAAAAATATTGTTTCTTCACCCGCAAGGTTGTCATGGGACGCCCTGACGGTTGCAAATGCCGGTGACGCCGGGGATATTACTGTGAATTTTGCTCTTCCGTTACTGCAAGGCACCTGCGTACCCGGCATGGATGGGTCTGCGTCTTTTTCAAGTATCCTGCCGGCGCTTGTCTCCACAGTCATGAAAGAAGGATATAGAAGAATATTACCGTTTTTATCCTTTACAAAAGCTTCCACTCCCACGGACGTAATTCCGTCTGCCTGAATCCTTTTTTCTTTTGGCTTTACAATTATTTCGTGGGAATTGCCGACGGACATGACGGAAATTTCCCTGATATCCCTGATATTGCCGAACGTGTCCCTTATCTCCGCCTTCAGGATATTTTTCTCTCCCGCCTTAAGAAGGATCCCAACGAATTCATATACGGTCACTTTTCCTTCTCTGTTTTCAACTTTCATCCCGAGCCTGCTTTCGTCAACCTTTTCCCCGTTGACGTAAAGCGAGATTTCTGTGTTCATGGGCGCTTTCAGGAGTACGTTTGTTGACTTTTTCTGTAAAAGCAGCCCGTCGGCAGGAGAAATAAATGCAAGTTCGGGAGTCATTGAGAGTATCTCTTTTTCCATGACTGCCTGTTTTTCTTCAGGGCTCTGTATGGAAAGATCCTGTTTCACATGTGTTTCCTCTATGGCCTCCCCCGTTTCGCCGGGCGCAGGGTATATAACCCTTTCAGGCATAATATAGGCTTTTCTTATAAAGGCGCTTGGGTGCTTTTCCTTCATCCGTCCGAGATATTCTTTCGCAGATTCTGCTGAATCGTAATATCCTGCCCTTACAGCGTATTTGCCGTCAATCAGTTCGAGACGGACATCTCTGAATCCTTCTTTTTCAAGTGACCTGGTTGCCTGGATGGCTTCCTGAGAAGCATTCGCCTGATATGAGGCAACCTGTATTGTATGAATGATCTGCAAGTTTTTTGTCGTCTCAGGGCCATCTTTTTCTGTTAGTGCAAAGTTCGCCTTGACCAGCCCTCCTGCTTTCATATCCGCAAACTGGGATTCGGAACTTCCTGCAAACCGGTTGGAAAGGGAAAGAGGACGCAATCCGGCAGGCAGGGTCGTTTCATCGATCCTTATGACATGGGTAGCGGGCAGAACTCCAGGTATTGAATATTTGCCTTCCCCGTCTGTGATAACCCTTGTGCCGTCTTCCATGTAAATCAAGACGTCCTTAATGCCGGACTCTCCCGGATCCTGAATCTTATTCCCGTTGTTGTCTATGAAAACTTTTCCTATTATTGTTCCTTTTGATGTGAATATCCCCTCGTTAATGCGAACTGTAAAAGACGCTACAGGAGAGGAGACGGGTTGTCCCACGCTTATTCCAGATGCTGTTACCGTGTTTTTCCCGCTGCCTTTGGAGCTGTCAACACCCACGATTGCGGCATACGTGATTTCAATAGATTGTTCTGCGTCAATCAACGGGATATCCCACACAATGGTCCTGCCCGCGGGGGTTGCGGGATCTGATGCCGGCAGAGAATCAAGCCTGCTTGAACCCTTCACGTAGACTATGCCATGAGGCATCACGTCTGTAACTTTGATATTGGTGACGGAAATTTTTCCAGTGTTTGTAACAGTTACGGTATATTTCAGTATGTCGCCCACGGAAGCGGTTGTTCTGCTGGCTGTTTTTGTTACGGCAAGCCCCGGAACAGCCGGGTCAACCGGGATGTCTATGTTAACGGGAGGCGTTAGGGATGTCAGGGTGAAGGGTTCTCCCCTGGATCCGTTTATAACCTCGTAGCCTGCAGGCATTTCGCTGCCAGGCACAGACGAAGGGAACGTATATCCCGCGGGCAGGGAAGACAAGGAGAGATAGTATGTTCCCGCGGGAACTTCGGGGAAAGCATATTTTCCGTCTGCGCCTGTAGCGGGAGCCGGATTAGGGTCAAAGGGAAGAGTTGCCGGCAGACCCGTTCCTGAATCAATCAGCGTGACTATGACGCCTGGCAAGGGCGTTCCTGTTACAGAATCAAAGACTATGCCGTAAGGGTCTATGTAAGCGATACTCAGGGTTACCGGTTTTACATCAAGAGGGTCGGTGTATGATGCGATGACAGTTGTATCCTCGGAAACTGAAAGAATGCCGTTTTCAGTGACGGGAGCTGTACCGGTGGATGGTATGGAGCCTCTGAATACTCCAGTATCCGGACCGGTTTCGTAAAGTATGATTGTTTCAGTGTCTCCGGTTTGGCTGCCGGTAAGTATGATTGAGACGGTTTCTATCTTAGACGAATCTGCATTCTGGTCCGGATCGGCAACCTGTATAAATATCGTGTCTCCCACAGTGTAGACGGACCTGAGATTCCATTGAGAATCGAAGAATTGCATAACCCCGGGGGTTCTCGCTGTAATTGTTGCCTGGAAGGAGGATGCCTGAATATCTGTCTGGTCGCAGAAGGCCCTGGCGGTATTTTCTATGATTGTGGCGTCTTCAAGCGAAGAGTCTGTTTTAACGATAAGGGTCAATATTCTTGCTTCCCCTATATCCAGGGTTCCTATGTTCCATAGAACCTCGCCGCCTGAGAGGGTTTCCCCTTCACCGGGGCCTCTATAGGAAGTTCCGGCGGGAAGGGTATCTCTTACCGTGACATTAGTCAGGGTGACCAGTCCGTAATTTTTCAGAGTAATATTGTAGGTAATCTCTTTTCCTGCCAGCACGGCAGAAGGCGAGCCTGTTTTGTCTACCGATAATCCCGGGGTTTTATACAAAGTTGTCACGGAAGCGGATATTTTTTCATAAACGTTCTGGTTAACGTCAAGATACTGTGCTGTGGCGGTATTGACAATAGGAGTGCCCGGCGGCGGACTTGCCGCAAAGAGAACGGCAGTTGCGGCAAAAAAGAGCATACAGAATGTCGCAACCGCCGCCGGCCTTTTATACCTCAAAAGTTTTTTTATGACTCCTATCATTGTCTTTTCTCTTTAAAACACAGATATTCCTTTTCAGTCAATCGTAACCTGGAACTGGAGTATCCACGTTCCATTAGGGCCCAGGGTTATTGAAGTTCCTGCACCCGTGCTAACGGTATGAGAGTTGACATCGTACCTGCCTCCGTCCCCGTCGGTGTCATCCGTTTTGATTTCGAGAGTACTCAGCGTATTCCCCGCTTTTATTGAACCGGAAACAAACGTCGTATATGTGGGAACCACATCGAAAATGCCTACAGATGTTGCTCCGCCTGTACCGGTGTTTGTTACAGTTACGGTGTAGGTAAGAACGGTTCCCGGGGGCTGAGGGCCTTCAGGGGAAACTGTCTTGCTAATGCTCAGCGCGGGCGCGGTAATGGTAGTTGTAATCGTTATGCTGTCGGATACCCCCGAGTCTCTGGCAGATGTGCCCGTGACAGTCGTGATGTCAACCGCTTTATCAATAAGTCCGGCAGGTATCGTGGCTACTGCCAGGATAGTGACAGATCCTCCGTTGGGAGTCAGAATACCTGTATCTATGACGCCGTCCGAATTTGTATCGGTAAGCAGTTCGTCGCCGTTTGTTCCAGGTATACCGTTCTTGTCAGAGTCCACCCAGAATGCCCATGTCCAGGCTGAGGTTGACGAGAAGGCGATGTTAATCCTGTCTGCCGCGTTGCCGTTGTTGGTGGCAGTAAAGGAATGTATAATATCATCACCCGGGTTCTTAAAGTAAATCCCGTTAGGGTCGAGGTCAACCGCAGCTGTGAAACCTACCGAGGTGCTCGTGGTGTTACTGGTTGAGGTGTATTCAGTAGGCAATCCTTCATGTTTGTAATATGCAGTCAGGGTATTTGTAATGGAAGTATCTTCAAGAATCCCGATGTTTACCTGTACCTGGAAGAAGAAGGAACCCGTGCCTCCGGGACCGAAGCTTCCCTTGGTATATACAACCTTGGTACCATCAAAATATCCCCCGATATCTCCCACTTCGTCGCCGTTATTGGCGTCTGTGATAGTCGTTGCTTCGCTATATGTGTTTGTTATCAATCCCACTTTCATACTGCCGGCAACGTAGGTTGTTCCGGCAGGTATTACATCCTCGGCGCGGATGTCTTCCGTTGGAGCAGTACCGGAGTTGGTGCCAGTGATCTTGTAGGTGATAATATCTCCGGGCACGGGATTGGAAGGAGAGTCCACGACAGACTTTACGATATCAAGTATTGCACTTTCCGCGGTGGTTGTATAATTAGCCGTGGCAGAGATATCCGTGTCAAACTGGGATGTCGCGGTCAGGGTAGCGGTGCTTGTGCTTCCATTGGCGGCTCCGGAAGGAATGGCGGTAACCACGATTACCTTGTAACAGGCGTCCGCCGCAAGGGCTGTAGTGCTTGTTACCACTGTTGTTTCTGTGAGCGGGTCCCACAGACCGTCGCCGTTGTTGTCAAAGTATATGACCGAAGACCAGCTTGTGTCTGTTACTCCCAGGGTAAAAGTATCAGTACCGTTGCCCGTGTTGCATATCATTGCCCCGTAAGCGACGTGGCCGCCTGCCGTTCCTGCGTGAGATGCTGTGTCGGGGGTTATCGTGACACCCGCAACCTGGCTGACCGTTGTTGTTACGGTGTTGGAATATACCCTTGTCCTGGGATTGCCGTTGGCGTCGTTGTAATCCGCATACGCCTGGTTTGAAATTTCCGTTCCGGCAGGCGTGCCCAGTGCCATTGCCTGAGGAGCAAAAATAAGCGCCGCTGCGGCAATCAACGCTGAAAATAAAAGAACTTTTTTCATCATTGCACCTCCTTTTCTTTTTTCATTCTTCAGATTTTTAAATTTTACTTCCATCCCGAACCTCCTTTGTTGTTTTCCTGTTTACTTTACCTTTGTCTTGAAAATTACCGTTCCGGACTCTCCCGGAAGAAGGTCTTTCTTCAATACCCATTTTATTCGTGTATACATATCCGGAGTTGCCGTTTTTTCTTCTGTGGTTCCGTCAGGCTTTCTGACGGAATACCTGACAGGGGGTTGCCGGAAAACATCTCCCTTGCCAATGCTGAACAGAATATTCATCTCTTTGCCTGCCGCGCTATCGTCTATGTAAGAAGTTCCCTCTGGAATGGGGGTAACAAAAGACGCTCCTGTCAGTTTTCCTTTCTCCTCGTTTTTGTATTTCAGCGTATATACGAGAATGTCTCCCCTTGATGTTTTTTTCACCGGAATCAGCTGGATAAGAGTCTTGCCGTCTTTCTGGACTGTCATCTCTTTTTCAACAGACATTACAAGGGAAAGTCCCTTCTTCGCTTGCTGCGCGCCGGCGAAACCTGAAAAGAAGATTATGGCTATTGCCGATAGAATAAATAGCTTTCTCTTCATTTTACACCTCCTTGTTTTTAATTTTTACGCCAAATTCGGCTATGCTTTTTATTCTTTTTTTTCTCTTTCCCGCGAGACTATTACCTGTCCACATCTTCCCTCCTTTTTAATATTTTGTTTCATTGTATTTTTTCAGTTAACTGTCACTTTGAAATAAACCTTGCCCTCGTCGGTTCCCGAATCAGGCGTTCCATCGTCAGGAGACACTGAAGGAATAACGAATATAATAGTTGAACCACTTATGTATCCTGCATCTGTATCAGAAATATCGGTCAGAATAAGTGCCGTATCATAGGTTGAACCTGCCGTTCCTGCCCGAAGGCTGCCTGAAACGTATGAAGTATTCAACGGTATGGAGTCTATTATCACAATGTTCAGGGCTTCTCCTGCCCCGATATTCCTGTAATGGATTGAATATGTTATTTCTTCTCCTGGAACAGCGAAATTTTTGTCCACTGTTTTTGAGAGCGTCATAAGGGCGGCTCCAATTGTAACAGGGGCAGTATCCCCGGTATAAAAAGCTGGAAAATTCAAGCCGGAAACGGAAACGTTGTTTAAAAATGTTCCCGATATGCTTCCTGCATTTGCATTGAATACCAGCTGTCGGTTTTCTCCAGCCGGAACCTGCCACGACCAGTTCCATGTCAGTATCTGTCCGTTCACGGTTGGATTCAAAGTTGTGAGGCCTGATGTGGTTCCCTGCACATAGGCAAAACCCGGGGGCAGGACATCAACCAGCTGTGTGACATTTGCCATGCCAGTACCCGTGTTGCTTATGGTTATGGTATATGTCACCGTGCCACCTGCCTCGGCTGTCGAAGGTGCAACGCTTTTTGTCACGTTAATTATAGGCCCCCTGACAAGCAGGGTATCGGTCCTGGGCTGGTTCAAAAGGAGGTTTGCGTCTATTGCGTCTATATATGTGGCAGTAATTGTTGAGCCGACCGCTGCCTGGAATATATTATCCCCGGGCGCAGGGGTTCCGTATGTCAGGGTTATGGAGCCTGTAAAAACACCTGTATTGACGCCTGTCTCGGTCAGTGTGATGGTTTCGGTGTCGCCGCCAGATACCAGGAGTGTCACCTGCAGGGTGTTCAACGCCGTCGGGTTATAGTTGCGGTCTCCGTCGTCAACCCGAAGGTAGAGGATATTTCCTATATATTCCTGGGTCACGTCGGTGTTTCCCGTTATATCTACAAATCGGATTATGCCGGTGGTGGGCTTTGTACCGAAGGGTGTGATGTAGTCCGAAAATCCTGCGTACAGGTCTGATGCTCCCACAAGGTCTGCCGTGATAGTGCTGGCGTTATTGGCAGAGCCGAAAAAAAGCCTGAGCGGCGAGGTATCGGTGAGTCCGGTATACTGTTTCATTATGTCGTATGGAAAGCGCCAGTCAAGAAAGTAGTCGAGATTGCCGTTGATGGAAGTGTTTGCGGGGGTTATCTGGTAGTTGGTATTAAGAAGCAGGGAATGTGCAAGGGTTTCCGGCGAGTCGCCCGGAGAGCCGAGAGTGCCCTGGTTGGTATTGTGCCAGAGTCCGATAATCTCCGTCTGGCTTATGCCGTCTACCATTATAAGCCATTCGTAGTTCGCAGCGTTAAGATTTGTGTCAAGAAGCACGCCCCACCCGTAGGGTTGAAGGAAACCCTGTCCTCCACCTCCCGAGAGGTCACTGTCAAGCCGCAGGCGGAAGTAGATATAGGTGCCGTCGTTATATATAAAAGCCGCGACGTTATTTGAATCGGAAACTATGTT
>JAKPNC010000007.1 GCA_029548585.1 bacterium
CTGGATACGAAATCCTGCAGGATTGAAAGGGCTTCTTCGCAGTCTGCAGCCTTTTCAAGTATATACCTTGTTATGCCTATTCTTATCCTGAACATTGGTTCCACAGGACGTGGGCCTCCGTAATCCGACGAAAGTGCCAACCCTTTTTCATTCACTCCCATCGTGCCTGCCAGGATGTACTTGTAAATTCCCGGGAGTTCCGTTGCCATTATGTATCCTCTCTGGAGGCTTGGAGTATTATCCCTGGTCTTGTGGTAAAAAATCCCGTTGTTTTTTGCGCTCTTCCCTGATGCGGCGTAAGAAGTGCACTCGTGTTCGACCTGGTCTATTTTCCATCCTATGCCCCGTGGAGGATTGCCCGTGAGGCCGCCGCTAAAGCGGCAGGCAATATATATATCGGGGTCTACGCCGGCCACCCCGGCTATGGCTTTCATTTCATCAAGCCAGTGAGGCGCTATCTCTTTCACAATATCTACAGACGGGGCGGCAAATTTAATGAGCCTTTCGGTAGTTATATCCCTTTTCGCCGCCTCCTTTATAAAGTTATCGACGGATTTTCTTGTTTCTTCTTTGACTATCTCCCCCCACAGCCGGCCTATCTCGGCCGGAGAGCCCGAAAACCGGATCATTTTGACTTCGTCCATGACAGGCGATTCCAACCTGCTCTCAGTCATTGCGGCTGGTGTTGTTTGAGGAGTTGCTGTTGGAACGGTTTTCTCAGGAGGTGCTATTTCGTCTCCCTTCCAGTGATATATCATTGAAGGAATCTCATTCTGTGAAGTATTTTCGCCGAGCACGAAAAGAAGGTTAACATCGGATTCCGTCAGAGCCCTGTTATAAACCCGCACGTTTTTCAATTCTCCGTGGAAGTAGTTTTTCAGGTCTCCGCCCACGCCAAGGGTATTTCTGATCCCCGTCTGCTTAGGGAACGTTGCTTCGTTCCATTCCGCCGGCTTGTTTTTGAGTTCCTGCAATATCCCGTCAACGAATATATACATTTCTTTCTTGCCAATGTCTATTATACCTGCGACATGATGCCATTTATCGTCTGTCCACGTGCTTACCGTTGAAGCCGAGCGGAAGGGCTCCTTCGTCTGGGTCCGGCCTCCGAGCCTAAGCGTGTTATCCGCGAGAAACCCTATGACGGCATTTGCATTGCTGGTTGAAATGGTCAGGTTCATTATCTCGTTTCTCATGTTCAGTCCCGCGGGATTTCTCCTGAACCAGGCCGAAAACGTCATGCCTGAAGCCCCTCCAAGCTTTTCGGAAACTTCGAGAGGGGGTTCAACCTTCGTTCTCTTTCCATCGAAGCTGGCCCCTTTAACGAGGCCTGAAACCATTAAAAAGCAAAACAGGTAAAGAAAGCCTTTTTCCATATCTTTTCCTCCTGTGTCCTATTTTTTCTTCTTGCAGCCGGGTTCAATGCTCCAGTCGTCTCCCGAGTATTTTGCCCTTTCGCTTTTCTTCCTGAAGTCGGGCACGTCAATCGTGTTCGAGTCGTTCAGAACGGAACGGTATGCCTGGATGCCCGCGACTGACATTGCCACTCCCCTGTATACGTCCATGTAAGGCTGTTCGCCTGTCTTTATTGCCCGTGCGAAAAAGTAGTTGGTGAAAAAATCGCCCCCCCCGTGTCCGTGCCTTGAGGCATCCCTTGCATATGAGGGAAATTCCGGCTTGTATATCATTTCGGAAGGCTCGCCCGGTTTCTTGTCAAAAGGCTCCTTCCTTATCCTGAGCATGTTCTGGTTTGCGGTCCTAAGGTTTTCTATCAGTCCCATGTTGCCGTGAATCCTAACCCAGTTGCCGTTGCCCCTTAACGATACGTGGAGAAGTTTAACCGTTGCGCCGTTATCCATGCGTACCACCATGCAGGACTTGCCGTTTCCGCTCCACTCTTTTTCCTTCAGGGCAGACTGGTAGTCGTAATCGTGGGGGATTTCGAAACCGTTCACCTTTACAGGCATCGTATCGGTAATATACATGACGGGTCCCAGGGAATGGGTGCAGTAATATATCTTGGGAAGCCATTTCCTCCAGTGTCCTCTTCCGGGGATATGCTTTCCGCGTCGGAAGATCCCATGCTGTGAACGTACTCTCCCTCTCCGTAAAGGAATTTTCCTATAGCCCCTTTCCTGTATAATTTCCTCATTTCAAGGTTAAAGGCCATGTAAGGGTAATTTTCCGCAAAAAGGTATATCTTTCCGCTTTTTTCCACGGCCTCTACGAGCGCCACCCCTTCTGCAAGCGTAAAACAAGCCGAAGTCTCGCTCATGACGTGCATGCCGGCTTTCAACGCCTTTATTGCAAAGGGTGCATGCTGGTGGAAGTAATTTGCCAGGATGACCGCATCCATGTCATGCTCGAGAAACTTGTCGTAATCGGTATAAGTGGAAACCTTAAGTTCTCTGCCGAGAGTTTCAAGCTTTTCTTCCCAAGTATCGCAGAGTGCGACAAGTTTCATTCCGAGAGATTCAACCGCACCGCGCGCAAAACCTGAACCTCTTCCGAC
>JAKPNC010000021.1 GCA_029548585.1 bacterium
TGTCAAGCCCGTTCAGGTAATTGATAAGCGCCTGCTCGACCGATTTGCCTGACGCGCCGAACTGGGCATGTCCGAAGTTATCCTTGAGTATATCCAGATCACCTATCTCAAGACCCTCGCTTATTGCAATAATGCACCTTCCGGATTCAGATATCTTATCGTTCACCCTGTCGAGGATAAACCTGAGGTTATCCTCAGGTTTATTCTTGTTAAGGGCCTCCGGCAGAAGTATCAGGAGGGGCATCTTTCGTTTAGGGTCTGCCAACCTTGCTGCGGCCGTTATAAAACCTATTTTTCGTCCCATGGAACTTATAACAAGAACAGGATCGCTCGTGTAGCTGGCCTTGTTTTCCTGGTTGGCCTCAAGGATATTCATGGCCGTATACCTTGCCACGCTGCCGTACCCGGGGTTATGATCGCATACCCCGAACGTGCCATTCTCCTGGAGATCCCCTCCAACGTCGTTGTCAATCGTCTTGGCTATGCCCGTGGAAATAATGTCAAGTCCCTTTTTCCTGGCCAGGATGCTGACCTTGTTGGCAGTATCCATGGAATCGTTTCCGCCGCAGTAGAAGAAATATTTCACGTCCTGCTTTTCAAGAACTTCCACGACCCTTTCCATGTCTTCTTCCGTCTTTATCTTGTACCTGCAGCTCCCTATAACTCCGGCAGAAGGAGTCGATGAGAGAAGATTCACCTGCCGTGGATCCTGTGCCGTGATATCGTAAAGCTCCTCTTTCAGCACCCCTATTATTCCCATCCTGGCGCCGTATATCCTGCCAACCCTGCCTGACCTGGAAAGAGAATCTATCACTCCTCTTATGCTGTTGTTTATTACAGCAGTCGGTCCGCCGCTCTGGGCAATGATTACATTTTTCTTCATTATTCACCTCTTTTGTGAACTTGAAAGCATCAAATGCCTTTACTTTGTTATTTCCTTTTCAGGCCTGCCCTCAATCATCCAGTCGGTGTGGAACTCTGTCATCTTACCCTGCGCATTTTTTACAACGGCGGGATCCTTGGTTCCTCCTATCTTGAAATATCCGTGGGCCCCGAAGTAATCCCTCTGGAGCGCCGCCACCTGGGCGGAAACCATTACAGGGGAAGCTATCTGCATGATATAGTCGTACGATGAAGCCATGCCGAGAGCTGAAACTCCGGACTTGTGCGCGATTTCGATGAATTTCGCAAGCTTCCAGAGATTTTTATTCACGAACTCGGAAAACTTTGGAGCGGCCAGAAGGTTCGGAAGCGCCGGATTCTCCTCGTAAGCCTTGCTTATCTCATCAAGGAACTGGGCCCTTATTATGCAGCCTCCCCTCCATATTTTTGCAATCTGTCCGAGATTAAGGTCAAACTTATATTCCCTCGAGGCAGCCTGCAGGAGCGCGAGCCCCTGGGCATAGGAGGATATCTTGGCTATGTAAAGGGCGTCGTGTGCTATGTCAACCAGCTGGCTCCTCTCGCCGGAAGGTACCGATTCAGACCCGGGCTTCAGTATGCCTGACATCTTAAGCCTGAGGTCCTTGTCCTGGGACATCTCCCTTGAGAAGACCGCGGAAGCGATTGTCGGTATCGGCACGAGAAGTTCAAGGGCGCTCTGGACGGTCCACGTACCTGTTCCCTTCATGCGGGTAATGTCCGCTATGATATCGACAATATACCCCGGAGCATTCTTATTCTTTTCTTTCATGCTGTCGGCGGTTATCTCTATAAGGTACGAACGGAGTATGTCGCTTCCCCCGTTCCATTTAGCAATGATATCGGCTGTCTCTCCGGCGCTCATTCCGAGAGCATTCTTGAAAAACCATGCGCATTCGCCTATAAGCTGCATGTCTCCGTATTCTATCCCGTTGTGGGTCGTCTTCACGAAATGGCCCGCAGCGCCGGGTCCGATATAAGTAACGCAGGGAGCGCCGTCGTCCGCCTTTGCAGATATGTCGGTCAGTATTTTTTCCACAAGCTGGTATGCTTCCTTCTGGCCCCCGGGCATGATGGCCGGTCCCTTGAGGGCTCCTTCCTCTCCGCCGGAAACGCCGGTGCCTATGAAAAGTATTCCCTTCGGGCCCAGCTCTTCGTTTCTCCTGATAGTGTCCTTAAAGAAAGAATTTCCCCCGTCGATAATAAGGTCTCCCTTATTCAGGAGGGGAATAAGCTTTTCAATGAAACCGTCAACCGGCGTCCCTTCCTTTACCATCAGCATTATCTTGCGCGGGGAGGAAAGGGAAGCAACGAAGTCCTTCAGATCGTAAGCCGGGATGAATTTCTTGCCCCTGGCCGGGCCCTCTGCGAAATCCCTGGTCTTCTGTTCCGTCCTGTTGAAAACAGCAACAGTGTAACCCCTGCTTTCCATGTTCAAAGCAAGGTTTTTGCCCATTACTTCCATGCCTATAACACCTATATCTGCCTTATTCATGATGAATCCCTCCTATGATATTGTGTCGTTAAGAACGATTATATATTACCTGGATATGATCCGCGGGTTTTATCTTCTCAATATATTTTACTCATTTACGAAAATATTACAAATCCTGCCGGCTCTTATTCATAAAAGGAAATAAGACCGCCAAGAAATAATCCTCATACAGACGGGGAAACCTTTTCTTTTCACCCGCCGGGCCTGTATAAGATGCCCATGTGAAAGCCGTATCCCTTGCGTCATATCTCTTCCACGCCTTCCACGGACTTGCATACGAATGCGGATTCCGGATAGCCCATCGGCCTGTAATACTTTTCATTCAATGCCTCTATCAGATCCCCGGTCTTCTCCTTCTCAACAAGGATCAGGACGCTTCCTCCAAGTCCGGCACCTGTAAGCTTGGCTCCCTTGACCCCGTCCACACGCCTGGATATATCCACTATAAGGTCAAGCTCCCTTATGCTGCACCTGTAAGCGCCGGGCTGGTTGTAAAGCCTCGCCCTCTCAATCCTTTCGGCGCAACCGCTCTTCAGGTCTTCAAGAAGACCCCTTATATATCCGTCGGTTACCGTAAAATCCCACGTCGTTGAGCTCCCGTCGGGCAGGTGGCTCGAAACCCTGTCTCCGTCATGGGAAATATACATCAGTCTGCCAAAACTCCCGATGTCCCCCCCGCGGAGAAACTCCGTGCATATCCTCGATCGCTCGCATTCGCTTATACCGTAAAGGAAAGCATCCCTCACCCTGTACCCCCCGGCCGGCTCGGAGTGGGATTCGAAAAGGAAATCGATCTCTTCGCCCGGAATGGTTTCAAGAACCTCCTTCCGGGTAATGGAAACGG
>JAKPNC010000046.1 GCA_029548585.1 bacterium
GAGAGTAAGCAATACTCTTATACCTGTCGCGTGGAATTGGCTTGTTCTGCCTTTAGCTGTTTTTGGCCTCCATCCGTTCTTTTCAAAAGATTCCTTCACCGTTTGAATCAACTCAAGGGATTGCTCGTCGCCTGTGAGATAATACTCGAGCAGCCAGTGTCCTATATCCCCGGCGTTTATGTCAAAAATATTAGTGCGGTCTCCCCAGAAAAGAGGAAGCATTCCTGATACTCCGCTGCCTCCCGGGGCAGTAATAAAGGCACCCTTTTCCTTTCTCGGGGAACCAGGCACATCCGTATGAGAGATGTACCAGTCACCGGTAAAGCGGCTGAACCTGTGGCCATAATCGTAATAACGCCTCTCTCCGCTTCTTGCATAATGTCTCCACGGTTCTCTTCTAACCCCGTATTCTCTTAGGTTGGAAAGAGCATGCAATTGAGACATGGGTTTGCCCCCGGCTTCTCCGTAACTCCTGTCAGGATAGCAGCCCCATGAGATGTAACCCATCATGGGAAAGGCCTTCAAGGGAATAATAAACCTGTCCCAGTATTCGGATATCAGGGTTTCTTCGGCGGGGAACCTTTTCTCGTCTTTGTGAAGCATGGGGTATCCCATGGCTTCGGTTTCGCACAATTCTACGGGGTCTGCCATTGCCAACACCTGCCTGGCTCCCGCCATGGCTGCTTTTTGAACCTGTTCTGCATTATATAATCCGGTACGGGGTAAGAACCATATATCGTGGGTCCTCGCGGCTCCCTGTGCATTACTCTTAGCTTCTTCAAGTTTTTTCTCATCGGGATTTTTAAGTCCCCTTATTGCCCATTCCTGAAAATATTCCCTCACAAGGGTCTTTACCCTGAAATCGAGCTCCTTTCCCGAACGGCCCGACCATAATACCGCGCGCGCTCCCCTGTCTCCGAAAGATATCTCCTTGGGATACCTTTCTGCAAGCCATGGCATTACAAGAGTTATCCCGTAGTTGCCGTAATCCCCGTGTGCCCAGTCACCGGCTGTTTTTATTCCCTCAACAATGTTGTCCTTTCCGTTTACTGACTTGCCTATCGTTGCCTTGTATTCCCTCTCCATGAAATGAGGATATTCACTTTGCAACAGAAAAATTTCTCCCCCCAGATTTGAAACCTTCCTTATCTCTTCAGAGTTTTCTCCTGCCGCACAGTAAACTTCAGAGGGTTTATCCGGAGTTTTGAACTCCAGCCCGTAATCCTTGAGCCATATCTTATTTGTATTCTCTGTAAATATAAGCGAATGTGTTATCCTGAAGTAAGGCGTCCCTGCAGAAAAATAAAACCATACATCCGCTTTTGCAAGTTTCTCCCCTGTATGTGTCACGTACCATCCAGAACGCTTCACCACGACCCTTCCCGGCCCTTCCTTGATGAACCTGTTTTCTATCTCAGCCGGCTTTCCTGATATCCTTGCGGTCCTGCCGGTATTGTCAAGAAGGTAAGCTCCTGCGCCCGAACCTTTAAGTATCTGTATCTTCTGCCCGCCAGATATAAGCCATCCGTTTTCGGGAAGAAGTTTATCCTGGTCAAACCGGTATATTGCAGTGCCGGTATCAACGGTAAAACCGCCTTCGTCCTGACGGATTACTTTCAGAGGATTAGGGTATGAGCCCCTACTTATATCTTTCCCGTACTCAACCTTATATTTGCCCTGAGGTGAAGCAGTAAACCCCGCAAGAACCCAGCGTATGCTACCGTCGCGCCACGTTGCAGCCACATCCACCTGGGAAGGGATTTCCCTGCCACCATTCATTATCCGGATTGCAGAGGAGTCTTTAATCTCTCCTTCAGCAAAAGGTATGCTGGCTATCATGGGCCATGGAGAATCCAATCCGGAAACGTCGTTGATTTTCAGGTTGAATTCCTTTGCCTGCAATGCATATCCTGTTAAAAAGAAAAATATTGGGAATAATAATCCACATGCCCTTTTCATTTTCTTCTCTCCTTTTAGGAATTGGCTCTGCTTCAACCTGCAAAGAGATGTTTATAAATCTCATCGCTACAAAATAGATGGTATGTCGTCTTTCAAGCGCTTATCTTCAGAATCTCAAAACAGAACCGGAGAAATACATCTCAGGTTGACAAAACACGTAATACCTATTTTGCTTCAACAGGCTCTTTTGAAAAAGCCGATTCACCCTTCAGGTTTCCGTCGAACTGGAAGAATACCTTGGTGTTGCTGTCTGAACCGTAAGAATCTTCCGGCACAAAATTCTTCGTGTATCTCACGGTATCAGATATCCTAAGCATATCCATTGTCCCGCCAAAAGGGCCAATTGTTATATCCTTTTCTTCAGTAGAAAGCTTGAACGGCGTACTGCTTTTCAAAGGATTCAGCTCATAAGGCATCTGTACATAATTAAGCTTTTCCCCGTTTACGAAAATTGCAAGTTCTCCCTTCATATTCTTCTCACCTTCTTCAATATCCCAGGTAAAGGCAATATGCTCCCACTCTCCCTGTTTAAAAAAGTACCTGCTCTGGAAACCCGTTCCGGGCGGAACCTTCTTTTCAGGCACCGTTTCTATCCTCAAGATACTTACACCGTCTCTTCTGTATGCTAAAAGTTTGCGCCGGTGGTTAAGGATAATATGCGGGCCTTTTATAAGTGGAGTATCGATCTGCTGCCAGAGCCCTATGGGAATTTCATAGGTCGAACGGTCTGCCCTGAACCAGAATTCAACGGTGCCTTTCTTTCCCGGGAAGAATTCATACACTCCGTCCTGCATCTCTTTTCCCCTGTTAAAGGTTATCTTACCGTCTGCAGAAAGCCGTACTGCCTTGCCTGACAATCCCTGCACAAATTCAACTGGAGCCAGGGCAGGCGGCGTTTCCAGATGAAGTGCGGATTTTCCGGTTGTTCCCATGGGAAGAAGATCCGGTGAGCCAAAGGCAACTATGGGTTCCACGTTAATAAGGCGGGCAAAAGCAGGCGGGCATGTACCCTGCAGCCTGTAGGTAAAAGGTTCGAGGCTCCATATGCCCGGCTTTCCTTCCACTGGAATAGTCAACTTTCCTATATTGCTGTCGGACAATTCAACAGCTATCGAACCGTCGGGTCTCCTTATTCGTCCCTGGGAACCGAGAAATATCTCAAGCTTCTCAAGATTGTCGGGGACCCTGAAAAACGCAGGCATAGCTTCGCCATAGCGTCCGTATGAACCCGAACCTGTGTGTTCTCCTACTGAAACCGACCAGAAACCTTCAGGGCAATATAACGCCGCTTTATCTGTGTTTATGTCAAGCAGGGTAAATGTTGTATTTTTTCCGGCATCAAGCAAGTATAGGCCTCCGGGTGTTTCTGCGGGGATACTGACGAATGAGTGGTAATGTTCACTATATTCGGGATAGGCTTCCGGATTTTTTTCAAAATAGGGACCCCTGGGCATCATCTTTTCAAAGACAGCTCTGATTCCCTGAACTTTTTTTCCGCTGATGTATGAGGCAACCCCGGGAATTTCCGGATTGACGCCAATTTTTGTCATCATGTAAAGGCTCAGTAGAGTTTCCGCGCCTTTTTTGTGAGAAAAAATTATTCTCGCTTCCGGTTCATTTATACACTTGACTACAAGCGGGGTTGTTTTGCCGTTCCTTCCCTTATCTGCAAGCAGTTTCAGGGCTGTTGGTATTCCGATGAAAGGATTGTGCCATTCCCATATCCCAAGATATTCCGGCATCTTTTTCCAATCAAGGGGATTCTCCGGAAGCCTCTTCAGTTCATCGGAGAGAGGATGGTCTTTAACGTAACGGAGAGCATCATTAATTCCCTGCTCCACAAGCCTGCGGTGACGTTCATCACCCGTCATCCAGTATGCAAGCGCGCCGGTAAATCCGGTGTAATTCTTATAGGTTGCAAAACTATCAAACCTGTCAAAGCGGTACAACTGGTCCATCAGCTTTAGAAATACTTCCTTTGCAAGCTCGTCTTTTGTTTCGAGGTAATATTCAACTGTGTTATGACATGTACGCTGGTCCTTGTACATAGGGCCGTAGCTATCCTTGAATATCTTCAATCCATTCTGACTTTCAAGGTCAAACATGGAATGGGCTACTTCCCTTGCCATTTTCATGATATCCGGATCATGGTCCATGATTGAGAGAGTAACAAGTTCCCTGACGACCTTAGACTGGTTCACCGGTATGGCTCCCTCAGCTTTCCAATACTTTTTGACCGATTCTTTTATAGTTTTTAACAGTTCCAATGAACGTTCATCTCCCGTAAGATAATATTCCATCAGCCAACATCCGATATCTCCGCCATTGGTTAAATAAAGATTGCCTGTCTGTCCCCACACAAAGGGGAGAGCTCCACCCTTTGGAGAAAAAGACATGAAACTGCCCCGTCTTCTCGTGGGATCTCCTTTTCTACTCTCGTGTATCAGGTACCAGTCCCCGCTGAAACGGCTGAACCTGTGGGCGTAATCATAATACTGCCTTTCTCCACTGCGTGCGTACAATCGCCAAGGTTCGCGTCTCACGCTGTAGCGGTCTATGTTGGTTAAAATATGAAACTGGGCCATGATTCGGCCGTCCACCGCATTATACTGCCACGTAGGAAAATCTCCCCAATCTATGAATCCTGTGAGAGGAAAAGCTTTAAAAGGCAGTATGAATCTCTGCCAGTATTCCGCAAGAACAGCTTCTTCTTTCGGAAAATTTTCCATATCCTTGTGAAGCATGGGATAGCCCATGGCTTCCGTACCGCACAGCCACACAGGATCAGCCATTACGAGAGGCTGTCTTGCTCCAGTAAAGGCAGACTGTCTTACTTCCTTCTCATTGTATGCCCCCGCCCGGGGAAGAAACCATATATCATGTGTTCTCGCAGCTCCCTGCGCGTTGCTTTCGAATTCAGAGAGTTTCTGCGCTCCCGGACTGCCTGGACCTTTCTCCGCCCAGCTCTGCCAATATTCCTTTACAAGCGTCTTTCCACGGAAATCCAGTTCTTTCCCCGAACGCCCCGACCATAAGACCGCACGCGCTCCCCTCTGCCCGAAAGATATCTCCTTGGGAAACCTCTCGGCAAGCCATGGCATCACGAGGGTTATCCCGTAACTGCCGTAATCCCCGTGTCCCCAGTCACCGGCTGTTTTTATCTCTTCAGCAACCGTATCCGTACCGCCGGCAGATTTTCCTATCACAGCCTTGTATTCACGCTCTGCAAAATGAGGGTATTCTCCCTGCAGCATGTATGCCTCGCCGTCGTTTGCTGATATCTTCCTAACAGCTTCATCCTTTCCCGGTTCTCCCAGCGCGAAGTATCCATCCACCGGCCCGGCAGGCGTCCTGAACTCCAAACCGTAATCCCTGAACCAGACCTTGTTTGTATCTTCCGTGAAAATAACAGAGTGTGTTATCTTTACGTATGGCACCCCGGAGGCAAAGTAAAACCATGCATCAGCCCTTGCAATCTTTTCCCCTGTATCCGTAACGTACCATCCTGAACGTTTGACTGCAAACCGCCCGGGTCCTTCTTTAAGTATCTCGCTTTTCACTTCAGCCGCCTGCCCGGCAATTCTCGCCGTTCGTCCGGTATTGTCAATGAGATAGGCTCCCGCACCCGAACCTTTAAGTATCTGCACTTTCTTGCCTCCCGATATCAGCCACCCGTCTTCGGGAAGTATTTTGTCACTGTCAAACCTGTACTCAGCGGCGCCCGTGTTCACGGTAAAACCGCCGTCTGCCTGTTTCGTCACTACCAGCGGGTTGGGATAGTCACCTCTCTTTACTCCTGAGCCGTGCTCAACCCTGTAGTTTCCCCCGGGAGAAGCAGTGAAACCAGCCAGCACCCAGCGAACGCTGCCGTCCTGCCATGTTGCCGCAACATCAACCTGGGAAGGAACTTCCCTGCCGCCGCTCATGATCCTGATGGACGAAGCATCCTTCATCTGCCCTTCGGCAAATGGTATGCTTGCTATAAGCGGCCATGGTGAATCGAGTCCTGATACATCGTTTATCTTGATGGAGATTTTGGATGGTTCTGAATTAACATTCGGAGAAATCGAGAGAATGAGGGTAAAAAAGAGAATAATTAGATATTTTCCGTAAAAAAAAGGCTTTTCATGCATGAAATTCCTCCTTTTTCATAAAATATTCTGTCAAATTTGGTATATTTTTGTCTTCTTTTTTTTTACCTCCTTCATGGTGAGTAAAACCTTTAGTAATTCCCTTCTCATTTAAAACTTTCCATTTTTATTTTTGAAATATCACAATAAAAATGTATTCATATATATTTTAAGGTTATTGTGTATCATGTCAAATCAGAATTCAAGTTATCCTGGCAAGATTTATAATTCATTCTCTAATTTGAAATTCGGTATAAATCGTCAATGGTTTTCAATGTCCATTCGACGAGTTTCTGACCAGCTTCAGGTCCCACCAGAGTACTTGTCGGAACGGCGCCGTACGCGCCTCCCTTTATTGAACGTTCAGTCGGAAGATATGAACCCGGACCGGCAAGCTGAACTATAAAAGTCTGAACGGCCTTGCTCCTGCACTTAATCTGCATGCCGTAATCAAGATAAAGTTCAAAGGGATTAGTGGCGAAAACTATATCTCCAAGACGGACGGCATGTACCTCGAATTCTGCCTCTGGTTCGATCTGCTGCAAACTGAATCTTTCCTCGACAAGAGTATTGCGCCTTGCAATACGGTACGCTTTTGAAATATCGGTATACCATCTTTTCTCTTTTTTCTTCTCGGGATGAGCTTCAAGGTCTTTTAGAAGTTCTTCATATTTTTCTTTTGATTTTTCAGCTGCTTTTCTTGATGAATCCACACTGGATTCTGGTATCATGCGACGAGGCAGTTTAAGCATTTCCGAGCGGCGTTCAAGGTCGGGCGCCCATTCAACACTATCTTTAATCAAAAAAACAACCCTTTCAGCCGCGTCCGATATGCGCCCGGCTATCTGCTGGCGCAGAGTCATATTTGCAAGTTTTTGCATTCTCGTTTCAGCATGCTTATTCACAAGAACATGAGGCGACTGGTCGCCTGCGGCGCTTATTTGAGTCAGAACAAATAGTTTATCTCCGAATCTACGGCGCAATTCCTGCCGTGTCTCATGCCAATAGTCGGCGCTTAGCTGGTACAGACTCTCGCTTACCTGCGACGGGCAGGCAAGGTTGACAACCATTCCTG
>JAKPNC010000091.1 GCA_029548585.1 bacterium
GCTGAGGCAAAAGTCTTATTGGAAAATGAAAGGCTGACAACGGCGCAGCTCTCAAGTTCACCGTGACCCCTGTTGCCCTTCCTGGTATGCCGGGCGAAGATTGTTTCCACAGGGGATCCCATAACCCACATGAGAAGGTCTATTCCGTGTATCCCAACGAAGGGAATCGTTCCCCCGTAACAGGACCTGTTCCTGAATATGTAAGAACGTTCGCCGAGCTTGTAGGTCTTCTGAGCGGTTGCCATGAGAGGCTGGCCAATGCTTCCTTTCCTTATCTCGTTATATGCGGCCAGGAATGGAGGGTGGTACCTCATCTCGAGCATTGCGGCATACTCGACGCCGGATTTCCCGTAGGCTGACCTGAGTTCCTGAAGTCCTTCAAGGGTCAGGGCGGAAGGCTTTTCCGACAGGCAGTGGATTCCCCTTTGGAGCATTTCGATTGTTATCTTCCCGTTAAGGTAGTAATATGACCCGACAGCGGCAATGTCAGGCTTGACTTCATCCGCCATCTTCCTGTAATCTTCAAAAACCTTCATGTGTGGAAACCTTGGCTTCCACATCTCCGCTCTCCTTAATACGTCTTCGTCGGGAGATCCGGGAGCTATGCCCACAATCTCTACGCCCGGACACCTTTCAAGATCCCTGAAGACAATGCCCATATGACCGTGCACTCCAACAATCACAACTTTCATAATGCCTCCTTATCTCGTTCAGAGGAATGGCAAAACCGAAATATAAAACCACTATATCCCGAGGATCCTCCTGGCATTGTCTTCCACGATCTTTAAATATGCCGTTTCGGAAATCCTGCCAGATTCGCGGGAACGCCTGAAATAATCCACTATTTTTCCAGGAATGTCAGGTTCCTGATGGCATAAATCCGTTCCCAACAGAAGCCTGTCCCTGTAAGTGTTGAGAAAATCGTAACCGTATTCAGGATCCCTGGTTATAGCGTTATACCCGCTGCCCGCAGAGAGGTCCCCGTAAAGGTTGGGGTATTTTTCCATGAGAGACTGTATCCTGCCGGGCAGCTTCACCGGCCCCGCAGGGTATTCAGTCTTCCTGGCAGTACCGGTATCATAGCTGATCTCGTCCCAGAAAACCATGGCGTGCCCTATGAAGATGGTTTCAGGACAAAGACCGAGAACCTTTTCAAGACCTGGAAGGCCGGGGCTGTCCACAAGTCCGTAAAATCCTCCAATCTTCCTGTATAGATGGAAGAGCACCGGCATGCCGGCCTCTCCGCACTGCCTGTAAAGGTTGATGCACAGTGGATCGTCAACCGGAAGATTTGCCGTAAGCTCGCCGAATCCTTTGCAGCCTTTCTCCCGGTAGTAATTCAGAAGGGGTAAAAAATCAGTTTCGGGAGAATTCCCGCCGGCACGGGGATCCACGCAGCAGAATGGAATTATCCTGTCGGGATGCCTGCGGTAAACCCTGACGGCATCTTCGGTCCCGAACCTGAAAAAATTGGTTTCCGGGCTGTCCCCAAGCGGAAGGAGGACTGACTTTTCTATGCCAAGCAGATCCATCCTTCCAAGAAGATCTTTCTCCGTGAAAGGTTTCCTTCCCCAGACGGTAAGTATGTGGGTATGTATGTCCAGCATTCATACACTCCCGGTCAGGACATTCTCTATGCGTTCAAGCGCCCAGTCCAGATCCTGCTTTTCTACAATAAGCGGCGGGGCAAACCGGATGACATTCTCGTGGGTTTCCTTGCACAGGATACCCCTGGACATGAGGGCCTCGCAGAACTTTCTTGCACCGCCGGCAACGGCTTCCAGCTCAACCCCTATAAAAAGGCCCCTGCCCCTGACCTCCCTTACATGGGGACTTTTTATTCTTTTCAGGGCGTCGAGAAAATATCTTCCCATCTTTTCCGAATTTTCAATCATCTTCTCATCTATGAGAACCTTAAGGGCAGTCCTTGCCACAGCACATGCAAGCGGATTGCCTCCGAAGGTGCTTCCATGGTCTCCCGGCATGAATACCCCGAGAACATCCTTGTTGGAAAGAATGGCCGATATGGGATAGAGCCCTCCTGAAAGCGCTTTTCCCACCAGAGACACGTCGGCTTCGATACCCTCGTGCATCTCTGCAAGCAGCCTGCCCGTGCGCCCCAACCCCGTCTGTATTTCATCCAGAATAAGAGGAACATTATTTTTTGAGCAGATCTCCCTTGCAGATTTAAGATATCCCACGGGCGGTATTATTATTCCTGCTTCGCCCTGGATGGGTTCAACAAGAAAGCCCACGGTATTCGGTGTTATTGACCTTTCGAGGGCGTCAGCATCCCCAAAGGGGATTACCACAAATCCGGGGGTAAAAGGGCCGAAGCCATCCCTGTATTGCTTCTCGGTGCTGAAACCCACTATGGTTATAGTCCTGCCGTGGAAATTATTTGCGCACACTATGACCTGGGCCTTATCACTGGGTACGCCCTTTTCCCTGTATCCCCATTTCCTTACTGCCTTGATCACCGTCTCCACGGCCTCTGCCCCGCTGTTCATCGGAAGAACCATATGAGAATTCGTAAGAGTGCATATCTCCTGGTAAAAAAGGCCGAGTTGATCGTTACGGAAAGCCCTTGAAGTGAGGGTTATTCTCCTTGCCTGTTGAGTAAGAGCCTCAACAATCCTCGGATGGCAGTGACCCTGATTTACCGCCGAATAGGATGAAAGGCAGTCCATGTACTTTCTGCCTTCTACATCCCAGACCCATATCCCCTCTCCCCTTTCGAGAACGACATCGAGGGGCTTGTAATTTTTTGCTCCGTATCTTTCTTCAAGCTCAATGTATTGCCTCATATCCATGGTCTCCTCCCATTATTTATCATATATCTGGTCCATCACCCCTGTGCTGTCCGCCTGCTTCCTGACAAGCCTCTGACGTGGGGTATCTCCGGAAGCTAACATGAAGAGAACCCATTCATACGAGGTTAAACCTTCTTATCCCAACTTCTCATTCTTCATGCGGACGAGAGACTTGCTGCTGCTTTTCTGTTTAATCCCGGGCAACCTCCGTGTTAAGATGTATGAGGCATTTGCCTACATTTCAGGAAGGCTCCCTGCCTTCAAATACCTGCCTGAGGAGTTTTCCTGCCCTTGTAAGTCATAACGCCGGCAACCCATCCGGGATCGGTCATCATGTATATATTAATTCTTTTCTTATCCTTTGAATTACTAAAAAAGCCCGTGGTATGATTATATCATATGAGCAGGTTTAAAAAAATTTGACATTTATACTGCTTAATGTTATTATCGCAGGACAAAAAACAGTAAACCGATACCGGGAACCTGTGACACAGGATATAAAAATGGAAAGAAAAGGACTCGGCCAGATCCTACTTGAGAAGGGGCTTATAACCAACGAGCAGCTTGAAAGAGCTCTTTTGCAGCAGGTCAACGAAAAAAAGTACCTGGGCGAAGTCCTCGTTGAAAGGAAGTTGGTAACAAATGAACAGATAGTCGAATGCCTTACCGAGCAGAAAAAAGCCGACACTGTCAGTCTTAAATCCATTAAGAATCTCAAGCCGGAGGTAGTAAAGCTCATACCGGAAAATATAGCGAGAAGGTACAGACTGATAGCCATCGCCAAGGAAGGCGAACGCCTCGTGGTAGCCATGGAGAATCCAACGGATATCGTGGCCATTGACGCTGTCACCCGCATGGCTGACCACAGGGTGAAGGTTCTCAGGGCCTCTTCGGATGACATATCCCAGGTAATCGACAAGAATTATTCCGAATCGGCAGACCTTTCCAAAACGGCTTCCGCCCTTGAAAGTGCGGATTCAGATGAAAACAGACAGGTGGACGTCCAGCAGCTGCGGGTAGCGGCCGAGGATGTCCCCATAGTGCGTTTTGTAAACTCACTATTCATCGAGGCCGTCCAAAAAAGAGCCACAGATATACACCTGGAACCACAGGAGGAAAAGGTATCCGTCAGGTTCCGTATAGACGGAATGCTGCAGAACGTTCCGCCGCCTCCCAAGAACTCTTACACCGGCATAGTCACAAGGCTCAAGATACTCTCCAACCTCGACATAGGCGAAAGAAGGCTTCCACAGGACGGCAGAACAAAGATCAAGATTGCATCAAAAGATATAGACATAAGGGTTTCCACGCTTCCTGCAATTTACGGTGAAAAGATAGTAATGAGGCTTCTTGACAGGCAGTCCCTGGTCAAGACCTTCAGGGAAGCAGGTTTCGGAGAAGAGGATGAACGAATGTACAAGGAAGGGTTGAAAAAACCTTACGGCATGATAATGGTTACCGGACCAACAGGCTCGGGTAAAACAACTACGCTTTATTCCGGGCTCAATTACATAAACACCCCGGAAAAGAATATCATTACCATAGAGGATCCCGTAGAATACGAGATGGCCGGTATAAACCAGGTTCAAATCAAACCAAAGATAGGGTTGACTTTTTCAGCTGTCCTGAGGACATTTCTCAGGCAGGATCCAGATGTCATAATGGTGGGAGAAATAAGGGACCTGGAGACTGCCCAGATAGCCATACAGGCTGCCCTCACGGGCCACCTTGTAATATCCACCATACATACTAACGATACGGTTTCCACCCTTTCAAGGTTCAATTTCATGGGGGTTCCCAGTTACCTGATCGCCGAGGCAATACACCTTATAATCTCTCAAAGACTTGTACGCAAGATATGCCCGTCGTGCAGGGAAGATGATCCCGATGGCGCGGAAATGCTTGCCAGAATAGGCATCCCCCTGGGTAAAAATCGTGTCTTCAGAGGAAAGGGATGCATCGACTGCAACCAGACAGGATACCTCGGCAGGACGGCTATTTTCGAGATCCTGAAGATGGACAGGGAGATAAAGTCGGCAACGGTGGAAAACCGCAGAGAAGAGGAATTAAGGCAAATATGCGCTAAAAAAGGCATGAGGTCTCTCAGGGACGCTGCGCTCGAAAAGGTTTTTTCAGGGATTACCACGGTCGAGGAACTGATAACCAAAACCCTCTCCTGATGGAAGTGCCACCCGGGATCAAACCGGCATTCATGGAAATCATGGAGAAGAGGAATAAATGGCAAAATACAATTACATGGCACGGGATAAGAACGGCAACAAGGTTTCGGGAAACATGGATGCAGTTTCAAACCTTTCGGTTATAACAAAACTAAGGGAACAGGAACTGGTGCCGGTGGAACTGCAGTTAGCCGGTCAGCCCGAAAGCAGGCATCCTAAGAATGATTTCAGGGCTTCGGGAGGCAGAAGGAAGGTTAACCTGAAAGAGTTGTCTGTTTTTACGCGCCAGACGGCGGCAATGCTTGATGCGGGAGTTTCCATCGTGGAAATACTCGGAGACCTCAGCTCCCAGACTCCCAACAGGTATTTTTCCTCTCTCCTGAAAACCATTGCAAAGGATATACAGGAAGGCAATACATTCTCCAGGTCCCTTGCCAGGCATCCGAGGGTATATTCTCCACTTTACATTGCCCTGGTGAGCGCCGGAGAAGAGAGCGGAAACCTTGCGGAGGTCATGGCAGAACTTGCATCAAACTTAGAGGACCAGATTACCCTCATAAGCAAGGTAAGACAGGCTGTCAGTTACCCGGCTATTGTGTCCCTCTTTTTCCTGGGAGTCCTTGGTTTTGTCTTCCTCTTCCTCCTGCCAAAATTCCAGGAGATATTCAGCGATTTCAAGGCAAAATTGCCGGCTTTCACTCTTGTAATACTTAATATCAGCAAGTTCCTTGTTTCAGCGCTCCCCTTCATACTTTTTGCTATTGTCATGCTTTTCTTATTTCTTGCCCTGATGGTAAAAACCCCCTCAGGCAGGGAGAGTATTGACAGGGCAAAACTCTCATTCCCGGTATTCGGGCCGCTGATTCTCAAAATAAGCCTGGCAAGGCTGGCAGGATCCCTTGCAACACTTCTTACGGGGGGGGTAACCATCGTTGCCGCACTCGACATCGTATCAAGAACCGCAGGCAACTCCGTCATAGAGAATACGATGCTCAGGGTTCGGGAAGGAGTTCTCAAGGGATCCCTTGTCGGCGCCGAGATGAAGAAATACAGGATATTCCCCGTATTATTCGTGAGAATGGTTTCAGTCGGAGAGGATACAGGCAAAATGGAAGAGATGCTAAACAGGGTTGCCAAGTTCTTCAGGGACGAAGTGGATGCAACCCTTAACATACTCGCATCAATACTCGAGCCCGTACTGATCATAAGCCTTGGAGTTGTAGTGGGTATCGTGGTGCTTGCAATCTACCTGCCCATATTCAACCTTGCAAGCGCTATGAAATAATGGGAAATTGACAGGGAAAAAAGATTGTTATAGAATATGGTTGCTTCATTAAGAGGTCATACTTTGTTTTTTTTCGGCAAAATATTTGATAATAATCGTGTCATAAAACGGGTGAATTGAGATTGTTCAATGACAAAGAAGATGCGGAAAGGGTGATAAGGGCTTAAATCTTTTCCACACGATATGCCGGGAAAACGGGTGAGACCTTTCCAACTGAAGCAATTTATTTTTCAGCATGGAAAGACGGGCAGGATAAAAGAATATTTGATAATACTCTTTGGTCCTGCCTTTAACATACACTACCCGGTTACATGATAAATCTGCAATATAGAGTCTTTGAAAAAAGACGATGAATGATGCATATGTTGGGATTCAAACCTGTCATTAAGGACAGGGTTATTTGCAGTTAATTTTCTTTGGAGGAGGGTATAATGAAAAAGGCATTGAGAAGGAAGAAGGGGTTCACGCTCATAGAACTTATGACGGTTGTCATCATAGTCGGCATACTGGCATCCGTATCGGTACCCCTTTACAGGGCGCAGATAAAGAAGGCGATCGCGTCTGAAGGAACAGCGCTGGTCGGTTCCGTCAGGTCATCTGAGAGGATATACTATGCCGAACACACCGCTTATACCGATGACAAGGACGTGCTCAACCTTGAAACGTTCGACAACAAGTATTTCGACTGGGGAGATGTAACCATCACGCTTACAGGCAGCGGAACAGGATTTTCCGCAGCGGCGGCCGGCAGGACAGATAGCGCGGCAGATGGCATCACGGTTACTATAAACGAAACAGGTGATATATCGTATACCGGTCTTTAAAAAGAAGACAATAATACAGCCCCCGCCTGGAAACTTTGCGGGGAAAGGAAGAAAAAATGCAAAGAAGGAGTTTGGGGAAGAAGGGTTTTACCCTCATAGAACTAATGAT
>JAKPNC010000134.1 GCA_029548585.1 bacterium
CGCAGGAATTAGAGACCAACTTTAGATGGAACATCAAAACACAGGACGGCGGAGGATATTTTTCCTTGTCAGATGCCCGGGAAAAGCTGGAGAAATGGCGAGTCGATTATAATTGCAGGCGATTGAAACAAAGCCTTGAAAACATTACACCTAATAAATTTGCAGGGCAGAAGTCTAAACTTGTGGGTGGCGTAGTTTAAGGGGAGCGGTCATTAGCCAATAAAGTAATCTCGATTGTATTGGTTCATAGTTTGGGCATTGGTGGAGTTGCGTTGGGCACATTTATAGCGGCTTTAATCACAGAAAGATGGATGTTTCCCTTGTATATCTGGATACGAACAGATAAAAAGATTACATTCAATGTTGTTCCTGTTTTACGGCATAGTTTTTTTATTCTTTTTCCTTGTTTGATTATTTCTACTTTAGTACACCTTTTTTGGAAAGAGGGCGTAGGTAAACATTTTTTTAATGTAGGTATTGTTATTATTTATCTTATTTTTTTATGGAAAGTTATTACATTAGAACTGTGTAATTTTATTATAGAAATCTTTAAAAAATTAAAACCAAAATTGACAATTAAATAGGACAAATGGAAAAAGAACCTCTTGTAACAGTGGGTGTGCCTACATATAACAGCGAAAGATATATTAAGGAGTGCCTTGATTCCATACTTGGACAGACATATAAGAACCTTGAAATTATTGTTTCTGACAACGGGTCTACCGACGATACTGAAAAAATTGTTTTGTCTTACAGCGATTCGAAGATAAGATTCAAAAGAAATAGTGAGAATATCTACTGCTACGGCAATTACAACGTTATACTCGGGATGTCTAAAGGTGACCTGATAGCCTTTTATCATTCTGACGATGTCTATCTTCCCGATATGGTTGAAAAAGAAGTGAAATTTCTGAGGGAACACACGCAAGCTGCAGCTGTTTTTACGGAGGCGCATGAAATTGATGAATCAGGAAGGATGACTGCAGAGAAAACTTTTCCGCGGAAATTCTCAGAAGTTGATATTATTGATTTCAGAAAGGCTTACAACGGCTTTCTTGAATACTGGGATTTTTTGATATGCCCGAGCGGCATGTTTGTGAAAGATATATTTACTCAGGTGGGATATTTTAAGGAAGAGAGGTTTTTTTTGAAGACTCAGGACAGTATGTGGCTGGAATTGTTAAATAAACATGGAATGAAAAAAGACATGATATTTACGGCAAATGACCTGGATATGTGGCTGCGTATCATGCAAAAACGTCCTGTGGGGATTATCCATAAAAAACTGATGAATTACCGGGTTCATTCCGGACAGGGGTCCCAGGAATATGGAACCAACAGCTCTAATTTTTTTATCGTTATGGATTATTATGCGGGTTACGCAGAAAAGGAAGATATTATTTCCGGAATCTCATGGCGAAAATATGAAATTCTGAAATCTGTGGAGGAATTTGCCTCGGGGCAAAGAGCATTAATTAAAAGGAATTTTAAAGATGCAGGAAAATATTACATTTCATTCCTGAAATCCAAACATTTTATCAGAATGTGTCTTTCACGTGAAAACCCGGCAAGGATTATATGGGCTTGTGCGGCGGTATGTGCGATTCCATTGAAGTGCGGTCCTTTTATGCGTGCGATACTCGTATTATTAAGCGCAAAGAAAGCCGAAAAGAAAAACGAACGTACTTTTTTTTAAAATGAAAATAGTAATTGATGCGGCGTATGGTAAGAAAGAGCCAGCCGGGCTGGAATTATGGGGACAGGAATTTTTAAGGTCCCTTGGTAATTTTGACAAGTCAAACGAGTATATAATTTATGGTTACTTCTGGAGGAATTATCAGGAGAGGAAAAAACTCGTTTATATGCCCCGGGAAAAGAATTTTTCTCTTTATGTAAGCAGAATACCCAGGCAGGTTGCAGATTTTCTTGAGTCAAGAAATATTGGGATAGTGAACAAGCTTCTTCCTGCCGGAGATATAGATATTTTCCACGGCATGGGATTTTTCCTGCCCAAATTAAAGAGAATAAAGGGTATTATCACCGTTCACGGGCTGGATTTTAAAGAGTTGAAGGCAACCTGGTACAAGGATGAATGGTATAAGCATTTTCCTCTCTATTTAAAGAGAGCAGACAAGATAATCGCTGTATCGGGTTATGTTAAAAAAAATCTTGTGGATTTTTATGGTATTCCGGAGGAAAAGATAACGGTCATTTACCACGGGATAAGAAATAATTTTTATTACTTTGGGAACGTTATAAAAAAGGATAAATCTGGAAGTGAAAAACCTTACATTGTTTGTGTGGCCACTTCGGTTGAAAGAAAAAATATTTTAAGGATAATAAATGCTTTCAATTCCATTAAAGACAAGCATAAAGATGTAAATCTCTTACTTGTAGGAGATAAGGAGATGCTTTTCCGCTCTTTAAAAGGGAGGGTGGCAGAGCTTAATCTTGATGACCGTGTCATTTTTCCCGGGTATCTTGGAGATGACAGGCTTTCCGCGGTTTATAACAATGCAGAATGTCTTGTTTTCCCTTCTCTTTATGAGGGACTCGGGCTGCCTGTTATAGAAGCTATGGCTTGCGGATGCCCTGTCATAACGTCTAATATTACCGCCATGCCCGAGATAGCAGGGGGTGCAGGATTGCTCGTTGATCCTTTTAGCGAAGAATCGATAAGAGATGCCATGGATAATATCTTGTCAGATGAAGCTTTTCGTCTGGAAATGAGAAAGAAAGGACTTGAGAGAGCAAAATATTTTAGTTGGGAAAAAGCAATAAAGGATACGATTGAATTATATGAAAAATTATTAACTTAAATGAAAACTGTAAAGATATGTTTTGTAATAGGAACGCTTGAAGTCGGAGGGGCCGAGAAACAACTGTTTTTGTTGATTAAGAATCTCGACAGAAAAAAATTCTTTCCCGTACTTATAGCTTTGCGCGACGGGAGGATGAGGGAAGATTTTGAAAAGGTTGCCGGGATTCATGTTGCTGGAAAAAGATGGAAGCTTGATATCCTTTTCCTCATAAAACTTGCAAGAATATTAAGAAGGGAGAAGCCTGATATACTGCATACGTTCATGTTCACATCAAACCTGTGGGGTAGGTTGGCCGGACTGCTTTGCAGGGTGCCCGTTATGGTTGCATCTGAAAGGAGCATGGACCTGTGGAAGAGCTCTCTTCATCTTCTCCCTGACAGGATCCTTGCAAGGTTCACCAGGAAAATAGTATGCAATTCAAGGGAAGTTGAGAGGAGATACCAAAGCCTTTTGGGGAAAAATTACCGGAGGCTGTGTGTCATATATAATGGTATCGACGCTGACCTGTACGCAGGCATAGACAACCGTCAAGGATTGATGGAATCCTTCGGTATCTGCCCCGGGAATCCTGTTATTATCACTGGCGGCAGGCTTTGCTCTGAGAAAGGCCTTAAATATTTTCTCAGGGCCGCGGCCATTGTTGCAGGGATTTACCGGGAAGCAAGGTTCCTGGTAGTGGGGGACGGAGACGAGAAAAAAAATCTACTGGATGAGATGAAGAACCTGGGGCTTGAAAAAAAAGTTGTTTTTACAGGGTACAGGAGGGACCTGCCCGAGCTTCTCAAGCTTTCCGATATCGTAGTGTTGTCATCTCTCTGGGAGGGAATGCCCAACCTTCTGATAGAGGGCATGGCTCTTAGAAAACCGGTGATAGGAACTGCCGTAGGCGGTACGGTGGAAATAGTGAAAGACGGGGAAACGGGCTATCTGGTTCCATCAAAAAACCATGAGATGCTTGCAGGCGCCATGCTTTGCCTTCTGAATGATGAAGGATTAAGGAGAAAAATGGGGGAGAGGGGATATGAATTCGTGAAGAATAACCTTTCTCTCGGGAAGATGGTCAGGAAGTACGAGGAATTATACGGGGATCTGATAGTTGCAGGCAGCAATGATTGAAAACGAACCAATGAAGAAGAGGGAAAAGATATGTGCGGCATTTGCGGAATAATTGACCGAAAGGGTGTAGACCAGGGGCTCCTGAGAAGGATGGCGGATACAATGCGCCACAGGGGGCCTGATGAGGAAGGATATGCCTTCATGGAGACCGCCGGACTTGGCCACAGGAGGCTGAAGATCATTGACCTGGAGACTGGCGGCCAGCCCATGTCGAACGAAGATAAGAGCCTCTTCCTGGTATGTAACGGGGAGATTTACAATTTCATTCAGCTCAGGGAAGAACTTGAGAAGAGGGGGCACAGGTTTACCAGCAGGTCTGACAACGAGGTCATCCTCCACCTTTACGAGGAAAAAGGCGAGAGAGTCCTTGACTCACTAAGGGGCATGTACGCCTTTGCAATCTGGGATGAGGCTAACAAGGAGTTATTCCTGGCAAGGGACAGGATAGGGAAAAAACCTCTCGTTTATTCTCTTCTCCCCGGGGGCATTATTTTTGCCTCGGAACTGAAAGCTCTTCTTTTGCATCCCTCAATCCGAAAAGAGATAGATACCAGGGCCCTCGATCTGTTCATTACCTACCAGGCCGTTCCCTCGCCCCTTACCATATTCAGGAATATCAGGAAACTCCCCCCTGCCCATTGGCTCAGGTGGAAGAATGGCGAAACCTCATCCGGCAGATACTGGGACGTGGATTTCGCAAAAAAAGCATCCCCGGGAAAGATTGAGGAATACTCAGAATTGGTGTGGGAAAGTCTTACCGAGGCGACCAGGTTGCGCATGGTTTCAGACGTTCCCCTCGGGGCGTTCCTTTCGGGGGGGATAGATTCTTCAACTATCGTCGGTATCATGAGCGGTCTTTCAAAGGGCAGGGTAAAGACATTTTCAGTGGGATTTGACGAGGAAAGCTACAGCGAACTCAAGTATGCCGCCATAGCTGCAAAAAGGTTCAGCACGGAGCATCATGAATTTACGGTCAAGCCGGATGTCATGGAGATACTGCCGAAACTTGTATGGCACTACAGCGAACCTTTTGGAGATTCATCCATGGTCCCGAGTTATTACGTCGCGCGGGAAACCAAAAAGCATGTTACAGTGGCGCTAAACGGGGACGGCGGTGACGAGAGCCTTGCTGGATATACGAGATACTGGCAGATGCTCCTTCTCGAAAGGATATCCAATACCTTGAGGAGGCTTCCCCTTGCCGTCCGCAGGAAAATGATGTCGATATTGCTTGCCGGGTACGGGAAACATCCGACGAATACTTTCTTCCGGGTATGGAAATGGCTTGATGAGACTGAAAAACACGGATACGAATATGCATATGGAAGGAGACTTTCATCTTTTTCTGTCGGAATAAAGGACGATTTATATTCAGGCTTGATGAAGGATAGCGTCGGCATGTTTGACGGTTCTGACCCTCTCGGCAAAGCCTGGAAGGATGCAGGCGATGTATCCCTTCTCGAAAAAATGCTGTATTCAGATATGCATCTCTATCTTCCGGAGGTTCTGACCGTAAAGATGGATATTGCCACCATGTCTAATTCCCTTGAAGCAAGGAGCCCTTTTCTCGATCACAAATTTATTGAAACGGCTGCATCATTGCCCCCGTCCTTTAAATTCAGGGGTTTCACGTCCAAGTATATACTCAAAAGAAGACTGAAAGGTTTTCTTCCTGACCCGTTGATCAGGAGAAAGAAGATGGGTTTCGGCATGCCCCTGGGAGAATGGTTTGCCGGGGATTTGAAGGGATACCTTGCCGAGCATCTCGTCTCCGAAAGATTCAGCCGCAGGGAATATTTCAACCCGAAGGTAGTCCGGAAGATGGTAGAAGAGCATATTTCCGGAAAAGCTGTCCATACGGCTCGCCTCTGGAACCTTCTCGTTTTTGAAATATGGTACAGGATATTCATGGAAGGGGAGGGTTTTGAATGATACTGGCATATCACAGGGTAAATCCCTGGTACGATAAGGACGCCCTGACAGTTTCGCCCGGTGTCTTCAAAAGACAGATGGAGTACATGCTGGGGAAAGGGTTTATTTCCGATACCTTGGAAAAAGTTTTCAGAGATAACAGGATATTTCATGAAAGATACAGGTTTTGCATAACATTTGATGACGGTTTTGCGGATAATCTCTGGTATGCCCTGCCTCTTCTTGAAACCATGGGTATCAAGCCGCTCATCTTCCTGACGGCGGGACTTATAGGTACTGAAAAAACCCTTCCAAGGTACGGGGATCCAGGCAGGGACCGTTTTTTAAACTGGAATGAGGTCGTGGAAATGCTTGGCAGGGGAGCAGAATTTGGGTCGCATGCACTGACTCATTCCCGCCTTACTGATATGAACGAAGAGAAGTTAAGAAATGAAATAGAGGATCCAAAAAAAATAATTGAAGACAAGACAGGAAAAAGAGTGGATTTTTTCTGTTACCCTTTCGGGGATTTCGATGAAAGGATTATCGGTGCGGTCCGGAAAGCCGGGTACATCGGTGCGGTTGTAACTCCGGGAAAAAAGGATATTGAATTGACAAGGTATACCGTTCACAGGACGGGCATTTACGGACACAACGGATTGCTTATATTCAGGGTGAAAATATGGAGAGGCAACAAAAAGATAGAAAAATTTTACTGAAGCTTTTTGTTCTGGCTGCACTGGTAAGGTTCATTTTTATTCTTACCCTGCAGAACAGGTTTTATTTCCCGGACGAGGGAGAATATTTCAGGATGATTGATAACTTTCTTTCAGGCAGGGGGCTTATTCCAGGAGAACATATAAAAGGTTTCCGTCCCCCTCTCTATCCCCTTGTTTCGAGCCTGTTCTATTATCTGAAACTCAACCTTGCCGGAATCCGGATTTTCCAGGTGGTTCTATCAGCTCTGACGGTTCCGCTGATTTATCTTATCGGGAAAAGGGTTTTTTCATTAAAGACAGGATTGATAGCGGCTGTTATTTCGGTTTTTTACCCTTTCTTCATATTTTACAACGGGTTTCTCCTGACTGAAACTCTTTTTGTATTCCTGGTGGTTTTGAGCTTCTGGATGCTTGTCAATCTCGGGGGTTCTTGGAAATACCCGGTAAGAGCAGGAATTATCCTGGGACTTGCAGGTTTATGCAGGCCTACCATTCAGGCTTTTCTTCCTTTTATCGTTCTGCTTATGGCGGGTTTCAGGGAATCCTTTCAGATTAAAATCAAAAAAATATTTCTAATGCTTTTCTTTGTTGCCGTTACCATGAGCCCGTGGATAGCGAGGAATTATGTTGTATTCAACAAGTTCATTCCCGGTACCACAATGGGAGGTTATGTTTTCTGGGAAGGCAACAATCCCATGTCTGCCGGAGGTCCCTGCCATTATTTTCCTGAAAACATAATGCAGGTTGAAGAAATAGAAAGGGACAAGGTATTTTATAATATGACGATAGAGGCGATAAAAGAAAACCCTCAGAGATTTGCCTGGCTTCTTAAGAATAAATTCAAAAGGTTCTGGAATGTAGTGCCAAACGCTTCGGAATTTACCAAACCCTTATACAGAATCGTAAGCGTTTTGAGCTTCGGTATAATGATGCCGTTTTTTCTCCTTGGTTTTTTCCTTGCTTTGAAAAACAAAAAGGCGCAGTTTATGCATCTGTTCATACTCTTTTTCACCGTTTTCCATATGGTGTTTCTTGCCTCCATAAGGTACAGGATCGCCATAGAGCCGTTCTACATCATGTTTGCCGCATATGGCTTCCTGTGGCTTGCCGGCAGGATTTCCAGTATAATGAGACCGTGCAAAAATGTCTAAAACCAATATGAAACTGTCGGTTATAATACCGGTATTCAATGAGGAAAAAACGATTATCGAGATTCTTCGGCGGGTGCAAAATGTGCCCGTGGAAAAAGAAATTATCATTGTTGACGACGGCAGCACCGACGGGACAAGGGAAATATTGGAAGGATACTTTTCTTCCCATTCCAGGATGCTGCCCTTTGAGGAGAAGAAAAAACCGGGCCAGGCAGATGTCAGTCTTGTTTTAAAGGATAAAAACGAGGGTAAGGGATCGGCCATAAGGGAAGGGTTGAAACATGTTACCGGGAACGTGGTAGTCATACAGGACGGGGACCTCGAGTACGATCCAATGGACTGGATGAAGATGCTGAAGCTCATGGAGGAAAAGGGGGCTTCCGTCGTTTACGGTTCCAGGATTCTTGGAAAGGGCCGCAAGTCATCTTTTGCCTTCTATTTCGGCGGAAGGCTTCTATCCTTTTTAACTAACCTTCTTTACGGCTCAGGGATTACCGATGAGCCCACATGCTACAAGATGTTCAGGACAGATGTTATAAAATCGATAAGGCTTGAATCCATGGGATTCGAGTTTTGCCCGGAAGTCACTTCCAGGGTACTCAGGAAGGGATACCGGATATTCGAGGTGCCCATAAAGTATGAACCCAGGATGATAAGTGAAGGGAAGAAAATAAGGTGGAAGGATGGGGTGATTGCCATAAAGATACTATTAAAGAACAGGTTCAGAAATGATTAAATGCCCGTTGTGCGAAGGCAAGAGCCGCAAATACTGGAGTGACAGGCTGTACAAGGTTTACAGGTGCGATTCCTGTCTTCTGTCTTTTATCTCTCCCGTTCCGGCGGACCAGGAATCAATATACGGAAAAGAGTATTTTACAAGGTGGTACATAGAAAGGTATTCCGCGAGAAAGGCTTACACGAGAAGGATAATCTCCCCCATATTTAAAAATGCACGTAAAGGAGGAAGATTGCTTGATGTCGGTTGCGGCATAGGAATACTTCTGGAGGTTGCAGGGGAAGCAGGCTTTGAAGCTTACGGGCAGGATACATCCGGTTTTGCCGTTGGTTATACGTTAAAAAAAGGCTTGAGGGCTTTCCCCGGACAGTTGGATGAGGCCGGGTTTTCTCCGTGCTCGTTCGACATTGTAACGATCTTTGACGTAATAGCGCATATTCCGGATCCTGCAGCCTGCCTTGAAACCTGCTCCAGGCTTTTGAAACCCGGCGGGATACTGGCTGTGAAGACACCCCTGCATGCAGGGCGTCTCTTTGCAATTTCAGAAGCTCTTTCTTTTACTGGCAAAGGCAGGAGCCTTCTTCACCTGCCTGCCCAGATATTCCACTTTTGCCCCGAAACCTTCATGGTTATATCAGGAAAACTCGGGCTTGAGACGGTCAGAGGCTTTTGCGTAAGGGAGCCAGGCTTTATTGATTCGAAAGACTTCAAGGTTTCCGCTTTAGCCATGTTGGAGAGGCTGCTTTCGGGCAGGAGCAGCATTATCATAATGAAGAAAAGGAAATGAAAAAAAACAGGTTTCTTCCGCTTTTCCTTCTGATAGGATTTGCAGCTTTTCTCAGGATATACGGGATTTCATCGAAAAGTTTCTGGTGTGACGAGTTTCTCGCCCTTTCCCTGGCGAGGCTTTCACCCGGAAAGATGGCGGGATGGGTATTGTCTAAAGACGCCCATCCTCCGCTTTTCTACTGGATTGTCAGGCTTATCTCCCTTTTTACCTGGAGCGAAGGCGGAATGAGGATCGTTTCAGCTCTCTTCGGGACAGGATCGGTTGCCGTTTTCTGGGTAATCCTTAAAAGTTTTTTTCGAAAGAAGATCCTTTTTTTGCCGCTGGTTCTGCTTACTCTTTCCCCGGCTGCGATACTCTGGTCTCAGACGGTTAAGTCGTACAGCATGCTGACCTTTTTTTCTCTTCTTTCGGTCTACTTTTTTCTTTCTTTTCTTATGGATGGCAAGAGGATACAGGCAGTTGTATGGGTGATCACAACGCTGGTTATCCTATACCTGCATAATTATGGCGCCATTGTTTTTGCCGCTCAGGTTATCACTTTGGTCTCATTGGGCAGAAAAGGCAATATAAAGAGGATGATCCCGCCTTTTTTGATTATAATGGTATCTTACCTGCCTTATCTGGCCGGCCCCATTTATTCACAGTTTTCCTTCGCCCGGGGAGCGACCCACACGGTTACGAATCCCTTCCTGCGCCTTTCCTACGCTTTTTTCTATTTCGTTTTCGGTGAAACCCTGAATCCTCTCTGTTTTTCCATTGTCATTCCGGGACTACTTATCTTCGCCTTCTTTTTCATTAAAGGTATTTCCGGGGCCGGAAGTTGCCTGCTGACACGGTTTTCCTGTTTTGCCGCGGCGGTTGGAGCCTTCCTCTTTTTTCCCGTACGGTCCACCATACCCCAGAACGTCGTACATTTGCATCCCTTCCTTCTCGTTGTGGCGGCTTCAGGGGTTGACCGTTTGAACAACTGCCGATTGAAGCATGTTTTTTCAGCCCTGATGATCCTTTCCGTACTCCCTCCTGTATGGTTCTACTACAGGGGAGACAGCCTCCATTACCACGATGTGAGCAAGCTTGTGCCTTACAGGGAAATATGCCGAATGATGGAATCCGAAGGGAAGCCGGGAGAGGCCGTAATATTCACCGAACCCAGGGATAAGAGATTCTCGGAATATTTCGGGCCATACTCTCCCTGGGACTGGTATTACAGGAAGGGCGCCATGCCCCTTATCGAGATGAGCCCGGAAAGCTTGCAGGATAAGGCAGAGCTGATGGAGAGCATATCCCGAACGTATAAGGGGTTCTGGCTCCTGTTAAATTACGGCCTTGCAGGGGAGGAGTGGAATGAATGTATAAAGAATTTCTTTTTGAGAGGTAAATCTGTTAAAATAAAAGAAGTTAAACTGCTTGAAAACTACTCGTTTCTCGATCTGCTCAGGGGAAAGGGAAAGAGAAAATATTATTTCATGGAGATTTATCATGTTGAAAAATCCAAAAAATAGGAAGAGAAAGATATTGGTTACCGGAGGGGCAGGGTTCATAGGGGTCAACCTGGCAAACAGGCTCCTCGATAATAAGAACAACCAGGTCATCGTCTATGACAATCTTTCAAGAAAGGGAGTGGAAAACAACCTGGAATTTCTCCTTTCCCGCAAGGATGGGAACCTGAAATTCGTCAGGGGGGATGTGCTGGATTACAAAAAGCTCAGGGAGACGGCAAAGGGATGTGATGAAATATATCATCTTGCCGCCCAGGTTGCTGTGACAAAATCGGTGGAAGACCCGGTAGGGGATTTCAAGATAAACGCCGAAGGCACCCTTTATACCCTTGAGGCTGCAAGAAAGGCATCTCCGGGCGCCGTTTTTATTTTTGCATCAACCAACAAGGTTTACGGGGAACTTCTGCATCTTAGACTGAAAAAGGGCAGGATGAGATATTCCCTTCAGGAGAAAAAAAACGGCATTTCCGAGACGGAAAACCTAGATTTCCATTCCCCCTATGGGGTTTCAAAAGGGGTTGCAGACCAGTATGTAAGGGATTACCACAGGATTTACGGGTTGAAGACTGTCGTATTCAGGCAGTCGTGCATTTACGGTGAACACCAGTATGGAAACGAGGACCAGGGATGGGTTGCCCATTTTATAATCAAGAGTCTTCTGGGAAGCAGGCTTAACATTTACGGCGACGGTAAGCAGATAAGGGACCTGCTGGAGGTAAGCGACCTTGTCAGGGCCTACGGGCTGGCTGCCGGGAAGATTGAAAAGTCGGCGGGAGAAATCTACAATATCGGGGGAGGGCCTGATAATACCTTCTCCCTTCTCGAATTCTTATCGTTTCTCGGAAAAAGTCTCAAAATGGAGATCGGGTATTCCTTCTCGGAATGGAGGCCGGGCGACCAGAAAGTCTTTATAAGCGACAATTCAAAGCTTTGCAGGGAACTCGGTTGGAAGCCGCTTATCTCCAAAAAGGAAGGAGTTGAAAAACTTACGGGCTGGATATGGAACAACATTAACCTGATAAGAAAGGTACACGGGAAATGAAATGAAAAAAATAGGCGTTGTCGGGGCAGGACACGTGGGGCTGGTTACTGCAGGCTGTTTTGCCAGTATGGGCCACTCTGTGATATGTGCCGACAATGATTCGGCAAAGATCTCCCAGATAAGGGATTTCAGGATGCCGTTTTACGAACCGGGACTTGAAGATCTCGTAAGGCAGACAGTGGGATGCGGCCGCCTGTCGTTCACCACCTCCATAAGCGAGCTCGCGCTCGGCAGCGAGGTAATCTTCATAGCCGTTGGAACTCCGCCCGCAGACGGAGGCGGCGCCGACCTGTCTTACGTGGAGAACGTGACGGTAGAGATAGCAAGGGCCCTTGTTGACACGGAGAGAAAGCATGGAGATCCCGTTTACAGGCTGATAGTGGAAAAAAGCACGGTGCCGGTTCTCACGGGAGAATGGGTAAAGCGAACCCTTGCCCTTCTTGCGCCCACGGGCATAGAATTCGATGTTGCCGCAAATCCTGAGTTCCTCCGTGAGGGTAACGCGATAGCCGATTTCATGAATCCCGACAGGATAGTTGTGGGAGTTGAGAGCGATCGGGCGAAAAGGATCTTCGAGGAGATATATTCTCCCATGGAAGCTCCGATTGTCGTTACCGATGTCAAGAGCGCGGAGATTATCAAGCATGCCTCAAACTCCTTCCTTGCTCTTAAGATTTCCTACATAAACGCCATATCCAGGATATGCGAGAAGGTGGGAGCCGATATCTCCAAAGTGTCAGAAGGAATGGGTTACGACAGGCGTATAGGGAAAGATTTCCTTGATGCCGGAATCGGGTGGGGGGGGTCGTGTTTTCCGAAGGATGTCTCCGCATTCATAAAGATTGCGGAAGACCTGGGCTGTCCGTTCAACCTTTTGAAGGAGGTTGAACGGATTAACAGGGAACAGAGGCTGCTGGTCCTGAGGAAGGCAAGGGACCTTCTCTGGAATCTCAGGGGAAAGCCTGTTTCTGTCTACGGTCTTTCTTTTAAGCCTGATACCGACGATATCAGGCAATCCCCTGCGGTGGAGATAGTTCGCCTTCTGCTTGCAGAGGGAGCCAGGGTAAGGTGTTACGATCCGCAGGCAATGGAGAATGTCAGAAGAGAACTGCCGGACGCAACCTGCTGTGACGATCCCTACGAGGCGGCGAGGAATTCGTCCCTCCTGATATTCCTGACGGCCTGGAAGGAGTTTGAATCCCTCGATTTCGGCAGGATCAAAAATCTGGTATCCATGCCTTACATTATAGACGGCAGGAATTTTCTCAATGCTGCCGAACTTGAAAAATACGGATTCATATACAGGGGAATAGGGAAAAACACATAACATGGAAAAGAAAAAAGTTTTCATAAGCGGAGGCGCGGGTTTCATAGGGAGTTTTCTCTGCGGACATTATCTTGGCAAAGGATGCGATGTCTGGTGCATGGACAACCTTATAACGGGCAGCATGAATAACATATCCGCTCATCTTGATAATCCGGGGTTTCATTTTCTCAAGGAAGACGTGGTATGCCTTGATCCCGAAAAGCTACCGGGAGATTTTGGATACGTTTTCCATCTTGCAAGCCCTGCTTCGCCGCCGGATTATTTCATGTATCCCATGGAAACCCTCAGGGTTAACTCACAGGGCACTGAGAAATGTCTCATGCTGGCCCTTCGTTGCAAGGCGAAATTCCTTTACACCTCAACCTCAGAGGTATACGGGGATCCCCTTATTCCCGTGCAGAACGAGGAATATTGGGGAAACGTGAACCCGATCGGAGTACGCTCGGTTTACGATGAAGGAAAGAGGTACGGCGAGGCGGTTGTCATGGCCTATAACAGGAAGTACGGGCTTGACACTCACCTCGTGCGCATATTCAATACATACGGCCCCCGCATGAGGCTGAAGGACGGAAGGGTGGTTCCAAACTTCATATACCAGGCCCTCAGCGGCAGGCCTTTCACCATTTATGGAGACGGGATGCAGACCAGGAGCTTCTGCTACGTGGAAGATCTTCTTAAAGGACTGACGCTTCTCGTGGAAAAGGATTACCATTTTCCTGTGAACCTGGGAAATCCCGGAGAATTTACCATCATGGAGCTCGCGGGACTCGTAGATAAGATCTTTGGCAGGAAATCCGGGATAAAGCATATGCCTGCCCTTGAAGATGACCCGAAAAGGAGAAAGCCTGACATAAGCAGGGCGAAACATCTCCTGGGATGGCAGCCGGAGATTCCACTCGAGGAAGGGCTTAGAAGGACGATAGATTATTTCATGGCGGGATTTATGAAACCTGGCTCTGGGGAGATCACATGAAAAAGGTGCTCGTTACGGGGGGAGCCGGCTTCATAGGCAGCCATGTTGTCGACAGTCTTATCAGAAAAGGATACAGGGTTACGGTTTTTGACAACCTTGAAAAGCAGGTTCATCCCGGAGGACTGCCCGACTATTATAACCTTAAGGCGGAGTTTATCAGGGGAGATGTCAGGAAGAAGCGGCAGTTGAGGGATGCGGTTAAAGAGTGCGACGCGATAATACACCTTGCCGCGGCAGTCGGCGTGGGCCAGTCCCAGTACATGATCTCGAAGTATGTTGAAAGCAACATACAGGGAACCGCCAACCTTCTTGACATCCTGGTCAATACAAAGCACCGGGTAAGGAAGCTTGTAGTGGCTTCATCAATGAGCATATACGGGGAAGGGCTCTACTCTTGCGGAAAATGCGGGAAGGTCAAACCTCCCCTCAGGGAATTTTCCGGATCCGGGACAGGATCATGGGAGCCTGAATGTCCCTGCTGCAAGGGTAAGCTGTCGCCTGTTCCCACGAATGAAGATACACCGCTTGTTTCCAATTCCATATATGCAGTTTCGAAGAAAGAGCAGGAGGAAATGTCCCTGCTCATAGGCAGGACATACGGGATTCCTGTCACCGCCCTGAGGTTTTTCAACGTTTACGGGCCAAGGCAGTCCCTGTCAAATCCGTACACGGGCGTTGCTGCCATATTTTTAAGCAGGATAAAGAATGGAAACCCGCCTGTCATATACGAGGACGGCCTTCAAACAAGGGATTTCATATGGGTGGAGGACATTGCGGATGCATGTATCCTTTCGATGGAAAAGGAGGAGGCAGATTACAGGGTTTACAATGTCGGTTCAGGCAGGCCTGTTTCGATTCTTGAAATAGCCGGGACCCTCATAAATCTTCTCAGTGTGAAAGGGATAAGCCCCGAGGTTACATTTACTTTCAGGAAAGGGGACGTGCGCCACTGTTTCTCGGATACGTCCAGGATAAGGAACGAGCTTGGATTCGAGCCTTCCGTCTCTTTCGGGGAAGGGATGAAAAGGCTGATCACCTGGTCCCGAAAGGCTGTATCCGAGGACAGGTTTCTGAAAGCCTCTTCCGAGCTTAAAAAGAGGGGTCTCATATGAAGCTGAGCGTAGTTGTTCCCGCCATGAACGAGGAGGAGAATCTCCCTGAAACCCTGGAAGGCATATCAAAAAGCCTCGATATTTCCGACGTGGAGATCCT
>JAKPNC010000163.1 GCA_029548585.1 bacterium
GACCCTGAAATCGAGCTCCCTGCCGCTGCCTCCGGAAGCCGTTATAAAAGCGCCCTTCGGCTTTCCTGGTGATTCCCAGTTAACCACGCACCAATCTCCTGTAAAACGGCTGAAACGGTGGCCCCAGTCATAATACCTGCGCTCTCCGCTCCTTGCATAAAGCCTCCAGGGTTCCCGGCGCAGTCCGTATTCCCTTAGGTTGGAAAGAGCGTGGTGTGACGACATCAGCTTGCCTTTCACTTCCACGTAGGACCTGTCCGGATAACATCCCCAGGCTATGTATCCTGTCATTGGAAACGCCCTGAGCGGGAGAATCAGCCTATCCCAGTAATCTGAGATAAGGGCTTCTTCTGCCGGGAAGCCCGCGGTATCCTTGTGGCGCATGGGCTGGTTGCCATTTGCCCCGGTAGAGCACAACCACGACGGTTCTGCCATCACAAGGGGATTTCTTGACCCGGCCGTTGCATTCCTTCTGACATCCTCCTGAACGTAAGGGCCGTTGTGCAGGATAAGCCAGACGTCGTGGGTACGAGATGTCCCCTGGGCGTTGCTTTTGGCGTTTTCAAGTTCCTTATCCGTTGTCATGCCAAGCCCTTCAGTAACCCATCTCTCGAAATACTCCCTTACCAGGGTCTTGACCCTGAAATCGAGCTCCCTGCCGCTGCGCCCCGACCATAGAACAGCCCTTGCTCCCCCGGGACCGAAAGAGATCTCCTTGGGAAACCTCTCTGCAAGCCAGGGCATTGCCAGGGTAATGCCGAAATTCCCATAATTCCCGTGCGCCCAGTCGCCCGCCACGTTGAATTCCTCTATTACGGCGTCTCCTTTCCCTATGACCGCCCTGTATTTTCTTTCCGCAAAATGTGGATAGTTATCCTGCATCAGGTACACTTCTTTGCCCTCGCCTGCCACTTTTATTATCTCTTCAAGGCCCGGCTCCCCCGCCGTGCAATAAACGTCGTCAGGAGAATCAAGAGTCTTGAACTCAAGACCGTAATCCTTAAACCAGACCTTGTTGGTATCCTCTGTGAATATCAGGGTATGAGTTACCCTGACAACCGGGGAGCCTGCCGCAAAATAGAACCACACGTCAGCCCTCCCAAGCCTGTCACCTGCCTGGGTTACATACCAGCCGGACCTCTTCAATACCGTCCTTCCCGGTCCTTCCTTCACAAATGTATTTTCAACCCCGGCCGCAAGGCCTGCCACCCGGGCAGTTCTCCCCAGGTTGTCAACCAGGTAAGCCCCCGCCCCCGAATGACCGAGAACCTGCCGCTTGTTCTCCCCGAAGACAAGCCAGGCTTCCGAGGGAAGAAGATTATCCTTTTCGAACATGAAAACCGCGGCTCCCGTGTCTATTGTAAAATCTCCATCTTTCCCGCGTATTACCCTGAGAGGATTTGCAAAGCCGGCCTTCCTATTTGCCTGCCCGTACTCCACCCTATATTCGCCAACTGGAGGAGCCGTGAACCCGGCCAGCGCCCAGCGTACGCTTCCGTCCCTCCAGGTAGCGGCCACGTCAACCTGGCACGGAATTTCCTGTCCTTTGCTCATGATGCGCACGGAAGAAACATCCTTGAGGTCTCCCTTGGGAAAGGCAAGGCTTCCTACCATGGGCCAGGGTGATTTAAGCCCGGAAACATCCTCGACCATCAGCCTGAAATCCTTCCCGAAAAGGCTGCCCGCCGACACCATGACCAATAATGAAAGAAAAAATATTCCCGGCTTCCATGAAAAAAACCTTTTTCCTGACGACATCATTTACCTCCCTTTGCGGTATCCTTTCCCATGCGCAGAAGAATCACATTATCTTTTTTTATCTCTCCCAGTATAACATAACCGAGCTTCATGTAAAGACCTATGCTCCTGGCGCTCTTGTTGCCCGCACCCAGCTCAAATTTGGAAACGTATGGAAAACATTTTTCTATCTCGGACATGAGCCTGAAACCTATGCCGAGGTTCTGGTAAAGAGGAGATACTGACAACCGGCTTACCCAGCAGGTACCTTCGTTGACAGAAGCCCTTACAGAACCTGCTATCTCACCCCTTTCTCCGACCGCCTTAAGTACCAGGTGCGTATCAAAATCCCTTATAACGTCCTGAAGTGTCTCCACCAGCGGAGCTATCTTCAGATTATTATACAGCCTGCCCTCGCTTTCAAATGCGATCTTCTGAATCCGCAGGATCTCTTCTGCATCAGCAATTGACGCCTTTTCTATCTTTACGTTCACATGAAAGCCTTCCGGAAGATCCATGCACGGGATCCCGACAGGGGGAACTACTGCATGAACCATCCGCCGTTTATATGAATTGTCTGGCCGGTTATGTAACCGGCTTTATCAGAGACGAGAAAACCAGCCAGTTCGGCTATCTCTTCAGGCCTTGCAAACCTTCCCATGGGAATCTGTTTCAGGAAATCCTGCCGGACGTTTTCGGGTATCTGTTTTGCCATGTCAGTTTCAACTATTCCAGGGGCAATGGCGTTTACTGTTATGTTTTTCGAAGCAACCTCCCTGGCAAGAGACCTGGTCAAACCCATAACGCCCGCCTTGGCGGCAGCATAATTGGCCTGTCCCCGGAAACCAACCTGGCCGCTTATGGAAGACATGTTGACAATCCTTCCGTAACCATTGTCGATCATGCCCGCGATAACAGCCCTGCAGCAGTTGAATATGCCCGTGAGATTTATATCTATGACCGAATGCCATTCTTCCTCTGACATCTTCTTCAGTGTCTTGTCGGCAAGTATGGCCGCATTGTTGATTAGAATATCAACCGTTCCAAGCTCCTTGCCAATCTTTTCCACCATTCCCGAAACCGCCGCGAAACTTCTCACGTCCGCCTCGTAAATCCCGGTTTTCACACCGAATCCACGGATTCTTTCGGCAACCGCGGAAGCCTGGGCAAGGTTCTTGCCTTCCCCGTCATTCACGTAATTGACGGCAACGCTGGCTCCTCTTTCGCCTAAAAAAAGCGCCAGTGCGCTTCCTATACCCCTGGAACTTCCTGTTACCAGGGCACACCTGTCCCTATATTCCATGAGCTTCTCCTTGTTCTCCCTTACGAAGGGCCATTTTCAAGGCCCTATTTCCTGGCGATAACCCGAAGGATAACAACAAGATATCCGGCAAGAAAAAGTACCAGGAAAATAACGATATTCTGCTTAACGAAATCCGATATGAATGCCCCTGTGATAATCCCGAACAGGATCAGGACAAGCTTGGTAAGCCCCATGTCCCAAAAAGTCATATTCTTTATCTTCTTTTCACCCCATTCAATCATTCCCATTATCTCTCTCCCTTGCCCGGCGACATGGAAAATGACCGGCGCGTTGCAAGACAACATCCGGATGACTTGACAAGAATCCTCCCCTCACCTGATACCAGATATGAAGTCGTCCACGGGAATGGCAGGAATAGTCAGTATCTTTACGCTCCCCCTTGAAGAAACCTCGAGAGATATCCTGGCGGCAGTCTCATCGTCGGCGGCCTCGATAACCGTGATAAAATCGTATGAACCCAGCAGGGCATACTGGGCCAATATCCTGCCACCCATCTTTTCCACTTCCACGTTGACCTCTTTTATCCTCGACGGCCTGGTTTTAAGCGTCCTGGCGCCCCTTGCTGTTACCGTGCTGAGCATCACGTAATGTGCCATTATTCTCACCTCCCCTTCAATCCTTCTTCATGGTTTTGGAAAACCCCGTCCTATTTTGACATTCTCATGGACAGGTATTCATTGCTCACTTTCCTGCCCGTGTCGAGAAGGAGAACAAATCCGGGCTTCTCATTGCCGGCAACGGGACAGAAAGACCTTATTCCGTTTTCATACACCCTTGTGAAGGGCTTCATACTGCCAAGCATCTCGTTGAATTTATTTTTCTCTCCCTGATCCGGGATGAAAAGGTTCCTGCTCTTGAGGGAATCCGAAATCTTCCTTTCATCTCCCCGGTCATAATCGTACGGCGTAACCATGTAAAAAACAGGGACTGATGCTCCCTTCCTGGGAATCAGAAGGGTCACTCCCCTTGTTTTTTCCTCGAGGGACAAGAGCATTTCATCCCTCGCAAAATAGAGCTCGTTTACCTTCCCGTCCTCTTCTATCAGCCTGGTTATCCTGGCGGAGAGTGTCGACCGGGCTATCTCTACAATCTGTTTTTCAACTGACCGGACCCTGTGCCTTGCCACCCGGTATTCAAGCGCTCCCTGGAAGACAACCACAACTAATATGCCCGCAAGGGCCAGCACAACGAGATTCCTGAAACGGATGCCTTCCCTTGCTGCCACCCCGGGGTCCGCCTCCGGTTTACCGGCAATACGGCTGATTGAATCAGATATCCTGTTCATGGTCAGGACAACGTGCAACAGGACAAGCGCGGCAAGGGTACCGAGACTTATGCCGAACAAAGTGAAAAAAACTTTTTCAAAATTTTCCGTGAGAAGGGACCAGTGGAAGATATTGCCTGCAAGGATGAGGGTAAAACACATCAGTCCGAACCAGACAAGGAATATTATGATCTTGAGTATGAGATTCTGGAGTCTCTTGAGATTGTCCACCTGAACCCCCTTTTTAATCATACGTGTTTTCAGCGCCTGATTCGTGCATTTTATTCCTTCTCATTGCTTTCTGAAACCACATATTATTTATACCCGGCCTTTGCTTCCATATAAATAAGAGTGACGGGCAGGTCAGTATAGATTTTCGGACGGTTTGACGGGAACCTTCACAAAGACACCCACGAAATACGCGAGAATCAACTGGGAAGCTGCAACAAAAAGAAACGGAGTCCTCAGGGTTGCAAACCTGGCGACGGTTCCTCCCATAAAAGGTCCCAGGGCGGCGCCGATCATGCTTATGGCAGTGGCCGCCCCGTATGCCTTCCCTATGCTTTTCTTGTCGATGACGGCGTATATCATTGCGTTTGCCGCCGGAAGCATTCCCGCAACACTCAATCCAAAAAGTATCCTGGCGGCAAAGAGAAACCTCATCGTGTATGCGAAAAAGTGTCCAACGG
>JAKPNC010000179.1 GCA_029548585.1 bacterium
TACACGATAGGACCAAGGGAGCTGGCAGGCTCCAAGCTCGTCAGTTTCTGGTGCGGCTTCTCGGAAGGAGCGGCAAAATTCCAGCGTTTCATCACCAGGCTTTCGGCTCACGGCCCCGTTACCCCGTACGTGCCGGCGAGCATCCTGCAGGTAACAAACAGCGAACTGGTGGTATCCGACCAGGTGGCTGAAGACTGTTACGAAGACAACTTCAATTTCATCTTTTAACAATGGAATAACCGCAGGCGGGAGGATCAAAACCATGCATATTAACAGGCATCCCCTCGAGAATAAGGTCATAGACTGCCATAACCACCTTGGAGTATGCATCAAGGCTTACTCGCGCCTCGAATATCCGTATGCGGAGACCCTTGAGTCCCTTTACCACAAGCAGTTGTCGGCAGGGGTTGATGTCAGCATCGTCTTCCCGTTTTCTTCCAACCTTTTCTTCAACCTCAAAACCCTCATATCGAGGGGTTTGAACGTTGCCGACAGGAAACCCGTCTCAGAAGTCCCCTATGCCGTCGAAAACACCCTGGTAATGCGCGAGATATACGAATTCAACCCGGAACTCAAAAACCGTTTCATACCCTTTGTCTCGGTAGATACGGAAAGGAAGATCGAAGGCCAGGTCAAATTCCTCGAGAGCCTTGAAAAAAAATACCATGTGTGCGGGATAAAGATAAATCCGACGGCCGCCCAGTCGAGGATATCCTGCCTCCTGACCAGGGGAAAACCCTTTTTAAGGTACGCAGAAGAAAGAAACATACCCTTCTTGCTGCATACATCCCCCGTTCCCGAGGATTACTATTCGCATGTCAGGGATGCCCTGAGGGTCATAGAAAAATCTCCCGGCATAAGGTTTGGACTCGCGCACGCCATCGTTTTCCACAGGGAATACCTCGATATCGCGGCAGGCATGCCCAACGTCTGGGTTGACACCGCCGCCCTTAAAATACAGGTTGATGTCTTTAATATCAAAAATCTTGCCGGCCTGTACCGTCCCATAGACGCCGATTTTTCCGATCACAGGAAAGTCATGAAGAGACTGATGGAACTTTATCCCGACAAGATTATCTGGGGAAGCGATTCTCCCGCATATGCCTACATCTGCAGGAGAAGGCAGGGTAAGAACACTTTTATGGACTTCAATTACAAGGGGACGTACAAGGATGAGAAAGACGCTCTCGACGCGCTTGACGGGACATTGAAGAAGAAGGCATGCAATACCAATACCCTTAACTGGTTATTCGGCAGGTGATAGGCCTGCAGTATTTACGCGCGTTTATGGGTAACCCTGCTGTCGGAAATTCACGTGCCCCTTTAAATGGTCCCTTTTTTATGCATGCCTGAGCATTTCCCGTTTCGCGCCCATGAATCTTTCGGGTTAGGCCTTGACACATCGAGACCGGGACGGTGAAATTGAGCAAAGAAAGAGTCAAACAAAATCAAGGGAAAAGGCTTGCCGAACAAGTGTTGTCAGCAATTACCAGGTAAGGTTATCCATTGTGCCATCGGCATACATTATCTTCCACGTCCCGGGAGAAGCAAGGGTGGAGTGCCGCCTGCTCGCTTGAAGAAAACGTGTTGGAGTTGCAGATTCCACGTGTCCGTCAACAAAAAGCAGGTTCATGAGATTTGCATGTCTGAAATGGGCTACCTGGTCGGTGGTTAATACGTAGTGCTGCCAGTTAAACCTCGTGGATGTAGAGTCAATATTTATCGCTTCACCCATAATCCATAAATCTTCAGGAAAGCTGATATTCTTTGTAAATAGCATGCTCCCGTCATAAAATGTCGCAAGCAGCGTCCTGCGGGCATAAATGCCCCGGTACTGAGTTGTATCCAACTGGTAAGGCTTTGCGGACGGACATACCAGGAGATTTGGGTTTATGTAGCTTTTCAGGTCGGCTTCCAGGTAGTAATTAATAGACCATGAAGGGAAAGCAGTGTACAGGCGAGTGGGCATCCAGCCTTGAAAATCTTCCGCATAAAGAAGCAAGCCTATCCCTATCTGTCTCAGGTTGTTTGTGCAGATAGATGCTTTAGCCCTTGCCCTCGCTTTTGATAAAGCCGGCAGGAGCATCGCCGCAAGTATGGCTATGATGGCAATGACCACCAGTAATTCTATAAGAGTGAATCCCTTACTCCTGCTGCTATTTTTCCCTGAACCCTGGCAAGAACCGCTGTTTCTGGTCATTTTATCTCCTATTTTTGAATTTTTTTTCACCGGGTGCCTGCCCAGATGGTACTATCCACGTTATTATTTGTCAAGGTTTATTTTACACCACCCCTAGTGAGTCCGTGTCGCAGCAATTGGGCAACAAACAGGTAATCTCTCAGGTTTCAGCATGTTAGAAAAAGAATGAAAGTTATTCTTTCTCTTTTACAACGGCTGGGTCATCCACCATAACGGGATAAGCCCGTTTTTCTCCTTGGCATGAGAAGAAAATGTTGACCTTCCCGTAAAAAGGAGTATAATATTGGGTAAGAATCCGGTTGGAGAATGTGAGAAAATTCCTGTAAGAGAAGAAAAAAGACGGTAGTTTCTGTCTCTTTTTGGTTCATGTTCTTCCATCAAAGGATTAGGGCCGTTAGCTCAATGGCAGAGCAGGGCACTCTTAATGCCAAGGTTGGAGGTTCGAATCCTCCACGGCCTACTATTATTCGAACTGACAACCTTAATGGGGTACGGGGAAAAAAGTTTCCCCGTGTTTTCGTTTTGGGGGGTAGATTCAGGAAGGGGGATGCTCCCCCTCCTGAGAAGCGAGCGGTTTGCGCAAGCGACGGGTT
>JAKPNC010000180.1 GCA_029548585.1 bacterium
GCGCCAAGGCTAGGATATACAAGCTTCTCATCAGAGCTGTGGCCGGTCTGCATTATGTAAGCGGCTGTTTCGTGGCCGTTTATGCCGTGGGTCATGCTTCTTATAATGGAATACTTGTCCGCATGCTTCGCCAGGCCGGGAAGCATCTCGTTTATCTCTATCCCGGGAACGTTGCTCTTGATGGGATTTATGAAAGGTCCGCAATAATCGGGGCCGGCTGCAGGCTTGGGATCGAACGTATCAAGATGGGAAGGACCTCCCCAGAGCCATATCTGTATCACGGCCCGGGCCCGGGCGGGTTTCTCCCCGCAGGTTGCCCGTCCCGGCGCAAAAAAGAGGCAAAAGGATGCAATCAGAAACAGAGAACTTCTAAGAAAACCGCGCATTTCCATTTTTCTCCTTCCCCTCTCCCTGTATCACAGGAAGAAACATTCCTGCCTTTCCCTGCCGGGAAATTGTCCCCGGACACACGTGCTTCCTAATGCCTGTATAAAAACTCCTTGTTGTTGATAAGAGCCCATACGAGATCATTTACAGAATCGTAAAGCTTCATGCCCCCGGAAGAAAAGTATTCCCTGGCCGTCTTTATCTCATCACCGGTCGGATACCTTGAGAGCATGAAGAGATATATGTTTTTTATCAATTCTTCCTGCCTTCCCCTTGCCTGGGATATGATCTTGCGCACACCCTGGCCTGACTGTATCCTTTTCTGGATCTCGCTTGAATTCAGGAGATATCTCTGCTGGGCATCGTTTATCTGGTTATTCCTTTCCAGCTCCCTTCCGGTATCCCTCGGTGGACGACCGAAAAGCTCGAGAAAAGGACCCGTGATGCTTCCGTCCGAAAGCAGGATGGTACGCTGGTACCTGGGGATGACAGTAAACGGCTCAGGTATGGGGCTGACGTACTGCTCCCTCTGTCCGCCAATACGGTAGAGCATGTCGAGAAGAACTTCGGCGTCGAGCCTCCGAACCGGATAATGGTCAAAAAACCTCCCGGAGTCCGGGCTCTCGTTCCTCTTTATGGAAGACTGCTGGTAGGTGCGGGAGTTGAGAATAATCGTGTAAATATGCTTCATGTCGTACCCGGAATCAACCAGCTCCCTTTCAAGGAGGGCAAGAAGCTCAGGATTGGAAGGCGGGTTATCTTTGCTTATATCGTCAGGCTCATGTATGATGCCGCGCCCCATCAGCCAGTACCATATCCGGTTGACAATATTTTTTGAAAACCAGGGATTCCGGGGCGTTATCAGCCAGTCTGCAAAAACTTCGCGGGGATCCCTGCCCGGCGGAATGACAACGGCTTTTCCGTCGGGAAAAACCGCCCTGAGCGGTCCGGATTGGGCAGGATTGAGGTATACTATCTCCTCCTTCCACTCCCTGGTAGCCTTGTATGACACCATAGAGAAAAACGGAATAAGCCCTTCGGCCAGTTTCCCTGGCATCTTTTCCATGCGAATGCCCATGAAGGTGAGTGCCGCGGCGCTTGCCAGGGAAGCTGGGCCGCGCCCCTGTATTGCCCTTTGAAAATTGACCTGGGGAACCCTGAAATTGCTACCGCTCGAGGTGAGCAACTGACGGGCAAAAATATCGTAAGGCTTGTTTTCCCGGAGGCTTTCAAGGATCCATCTGTGGTAGGCCTGCACCGCGTTTGGCCATAGATTGATTGGAAATTCAGACTTGATCCTGAGGATATCCCCCCACTTCAAAGACCAGTATTGCGCAAATTCATCCCGTTCCAGCAGGGCGGATATCAGGGCTGCCCTCTTGCCGGGCCGGCTATCCCCGAGGAAGCTCAGGACATCTTCAGGTTCAGGCATTGTTCCCGTAACATCAAGGTAAACCCGCCTGACAAATACCTCGTCGGAACAGGAAGGCGCAGGTTCCAGCCCTTTCTCCCTCAAAAGTGAAAGCACGCATTTGTCAATGGGGCTTTCCGGGATATCCCATGTCTCTTTTTCATATGGGGAAAAGGTAAGAGCGGAAAGAAATGCACATGCAGAAAAACATAGAACGGCGGTTAAAGCAGAGAGAAGACTTTTCCTTCCCATTCCTACATTATACCCCCTTTTTGCAATCCGCAACATTCCGTTCCTGCAACTTATTCTTTCCTTTGCTTTGCAAGTTTCAACTATGATATACGTATGATTTAAGTCCTATGTCAAATCTATCGTTGAATTTTTATAATTGGACATGTCAATATCCC
>JAKPNC010000203.1 GCA_029548585.1 bacterium
TTCCATCCATAAGGAAGGCCCTTAAACTTTTCGGAATAAGGATTTTTGAAATGCAGGGTTATGAAGCCGATGATATAATCGCAAGCGCCGTCAGGATACTGAAATCCGAAGACAACAGGGTATACATTCTTACCGGTGACAAGGATATGTTACAGTTGATCGGGAAGAACGTATTCCTTATCAATCCCGCTGACGGAAGGATTATCGACAGGGATTCGTTTTTGGCGGATTACGGTGTCGAGCCATCAAGGATTGTTGATATCATAGGGCTTGCGGGAGACAAGTCAGACAACATACCCGGCATTCCCGGAATAGGAGAAAAAACAGCAATAAAGCTTATAAGGGATTTTGGCGGCATAGAGGAGATCTTCGGATCGATAGAGAGAATTCTTCCGGAAAAACTGAGGGAAAGGCTGAAGGCTGGCAGGGACGCCGCCATTCTCGGGCATAAGCTTGCAACCCTTATAGACGATATGCCCCTTGACATTTCCGTTGAAGACACAAGGGTATCAGAAGCTGATTCGGAAGGGCTCCTGGAGCTTTTTGAAAACCTTGAATTCAGGAAGCTTGCACGCAGCATTAAGGATACGTACCTGCAAGACAGCAGCGCCGTCCTGTCGGAGTCGTCTATCGGTTTTTCCACCGGGGAGGTCTACAGTTACGGGGAGATAAAGGATTCTCCGGAAAAATTCAAGCTCCTGCTCGGGTCCGGGGATATCTTGAAATGCGGGTTTGATTTAAAGTCCAAGATGGTTGAACTGGTAAAGAGTGGCATAAGCCTCAAGCCGCCCATGTTTGACTTGTCTATAGCGAGCCACCTGACAGGAAAGGTAACCGCTGGCAGTGATATATTCAAATCGGTGAAAATATACAGGGAATGCCTTGAAAAACTTGAGATAACTGACCTTTTCGAGAAGGTCGAGACTCCCCTGATACGGACCCTTGCCTGGCTTGAAATGAACGGGATAAAGGCAGATGAAGGCTTCCTGAGATCTTTCAGCTCGGAACTCAGGAAGGAAATCGATTCCCTCCAGGAGAAAATCTATTCCCAGGCAGGAGAGGTCTTCAATATCAATTCATCGAGGCAGCTTTCACAGGTACTCTTCGGTAAACTCGGCCTGCCGTCGGGGAGAAAGACAAAAACAGGACTTTCAACAGACAACTCCGTTCTCAGGGAGCTTGAAAACGGCCATCCCATTGTCGGGTTGGTCCTGAGGTACAGGGAGATATACAAGCTTAATTCAACGTATGCCGAAGGGCTTATACCGTTTATTTCGAAAGAAACGGGCCGGATACATCCGGTCTACAGCCAGGTTTCAACCTCCACGGGAAGGCTAAGCTGCAGCTCTCCCAATTTGCAGAACATACCGGTCAGGACCGAGCTGGGCAGCCCGGTCAGAAAAGCTTTCTGCGCGGAAGGAGAAAACATACTGTACTCTTTCGATTACAGCCAGATAGAGTTGAGGATACTCGCCCATTTTTCGGGAGACAGGAATCTCACTGAAGCCTTCATGAAGGGAAAGGATATACACCAGGAGACGGCCGACATTCTTTTTCCGGGGGATTCCCTTTTTTCCCCTGCGCCGGGCGTCTCCTCTTCCGGGGATGCCAGGCGAGTGGCAAAGACAATCAATTTTGGAATAATATACGGAATGGGAGCCTTCGGCCTTTCACAGGAACTCGGCATTTCCCTGCCGGAAGCAGAGCTCTTTATAAAGGAGTATTTCAACAGGTTCAGCGGGGTGAAGGAATATATGAACAGCGTTATTAAATCCGTGGAGAAAACGGGTTATGTTTCAACGATACTCAAAAGAAGAAGGTATATAGACGAAGTAAAGAGCGGGGAGAGGAAAGAGAAGGAATTCGGCCGGCGTGCCGCAATAAATATGCCTATCCAGGGTTCTGCAGCCGACATTATAAAGCTTGCCATGAACCGGGTGTATGAACATTTCATGGCAGGAAAGCTTAAGAGCCGCATGGTGCTTCAGGTCCATGACGAGCTTCTTTTTGAAACGGTCAGGGAAGAGGAAGAAGAGGTTGTAGGGAGCGTCAGGGAAATAATGGAAGGGGTCATGAAGCTGAATGTGCCCCTGAAGGTCGACGTGAAAAAAGGGCCCAATTATCTTGACATGGAAGGATTGTGAACGGCCGGTGGCAGACCGTGGCCTGAAATGAACCATTCCTTCTTTTTGACATCATGTGGCATCAGGGCATACAATAATACATGAGAAAAGCGCCGGAAAAACGTTTAAAACCTGTGAAAACCGCACGGGCATGACCCGTGGCTTTCCTTTTTCTTAAACTTCGGCGGACAAGTTGCGAAAGCCGTAAAAGGCAGCATTAACAATTCCAAGAGGAGAAGAATGGTGAAACTGAATATCAGGATATGTCTTCTTGCCCTGCTTTTTGCCGCGGTTAACGGGCAGGCTTACTGGGAATGGACTCCCGGAACAGGTCGGTGGATCAATCCAAAGTATGCCGTCAGGGCAACCTCAGGGGAGCAGTTTGCATGGGCAGAGGAGCTCAGGGGCCAGGGTTTGACGGAAAAATCCATGTATGAACACAAGAAGCTGTTAAAGCATTATCCAGGGTCTTCAGAGGCTCCCGAGTCATGCTTTATACTGGCAGGCATGTACATGGAAAGGGGAGATAAGGAAGAAGCCTATGGCTACTATGCCCGGATTACCGAGACTTATCCAGGTTCATCCAGGGTGCTTGATGCGCTTAAGGCAAAGCTTGAGATAGCCGAAGAAAGGATGGAAAGACCTTCTTTCCGGCTATTCCAGAGAAAGGAAAAGGGGGATATGCTTGCAGAGGTTCTCAGGAAATATCCTTACATGAAAGAGTCCGAATCAAAGTCGATGAGCCTGGGCAGGTATTATCTCAACATAAAGGATTACGAGTCTGCAAAGGAAATTTTTTCCGGCCTGGCCGAGAGGACCATGGATTCTTCTGTAAGGGAGGAAGCCCATTTCAACCTTATAAAGGCTGAGTACGGGGCAATATCATCTGCGGCCACAGATACGGAAGGTGTGAAGAAAATCAGGGACATGATAGCCGGTTTTAACAGAACGTACTCTGAAAGCAGGTTCGCCGGAGAAATCATGGAAATGAGGAAGAGGCTTACCGGGCTTGAAGCCGGAAAGTATTTCGAGATAGCCTCTTATTACGAAAGGGCAGGCAAGAAGAAGGCTGCGCAATATTATTACAGAATAGTGGCTGAAAATTATCCGGACACTGACTATGGGAAGATATCTCGCGATAAGGTTGGTTCTTCTGATTAGCCTGCTCTTTTTTTCTGCGGGCTGCGGATACAGGTTTCTCGGTGGGGAAAGCAGGAGCGTCAGGATACTTCCCATGGAGAATGCAACATCATATCCACAGTTCGAGATCCACATGAACAGTGAGTTGAGGCGTCTTCTTAATGAGAGCCCAGGTTTCATCCTTGCAGAACCGGGCCGGAAACCGGATCTCGAAATCATGGTAAACATAAAGAAGGCTGAAAGGAATCCTCTCTTTTATTCAAGGGGAGAACCGCCGGAGACGGTCAGTTCAAATCTTAAAGCCGATGTTGAAGTAACGGCGCTCAGGGATGGCAAAACCTTGCTTCAGGAATCATTTTCGGAAAACCTTGCTTTCTCGGTTTCAGTGGTTTACAGGGAAGAGGACGTGCTTAGGTCTTTTTCCGAAAAAATGGCCAGGAGGATTTACCACTGGCTTACGGAACAGAATGAAAAAGGCAGATTCTGACATAATAGTAATAATCGGGAGCGCCGAGGAGGGGGAGAAGAAGGTTTCATATCTCAAGTCAACTTACTCCATAGCGGATTTTGACTGCAAGACCCTTTACGCGGAAGAAGAGAATATCGTACCCATGGTATTCTCCGAGGTGGATTATATCCCTCTTTTTTCAGGAAGAAGGCTCCTGCATGTAAAGAATTGCCAGAATCTCACCAAATCCGACTGCGAAAGCCTCGAACCTCTCTTCGAAAAGAAACTGGATAACATTTGCGCCGTTTTCACCGGCAGCGATATAAAACAGCCCCTGAAAAAGTATGTCAAAGAATCTCAAAAGGAAGCGGCCAGGGGCTTATTTCCCGAGGTTTTCAGGCTTAAAAGGAAAGATGACAGGAAGAGGCTGGTGGCGTTGTGCATGGAAGAACTTGCCGCCAACGAAAATAATTTCGTATCGGTGATAGCGGCAGCGGAGATATACCTGAAGAATCTGCTTTTAAGCCAAAGGTTTGCCGACGCTGAAATAACCAAAAAATTCAAGATCATGCATAGGCTTGATTTTGAATTGAAGACCGGCAGGTTCCGCAAGGGGCCGCAACTTGAAATCTTCCTTAATTACATCTTCAGTTAGACTGTGACGTCTTCACCTTATACTTGTTGCCGAACTTTGCAAGTCTGCTTTTTTTCCTGGCTGCTGTATTCTTGTGAATTACACCCTTGGCTTTTGCCTTATCTATTGACCTGAGGGCTTTCCTTGCGGCATCTTCACATTTCTCACTCTGGTTCAGAAGGGATTCTTTCGTCTTCTTGATGATTGTCTTAATCTTGCTCTTTTCCATCTTGTTTCTTTTTTTCTTTTTATCTTCCTGTCTCTGTCTCTTCAAAACCGTTGCTTTTCTTACCGGCATTATGCCTCCTCTCAGTTCCATTATAGTGGAAGTATAAATTCCTGTTGACTGATTCTGCCCTGAAGTTATATGATATTACCATAAACTAAACTTTTTATCAAGATATTGAGTCAAAATATTGAGTCAATAAATAGAAAATGGAGATGAAGAAGAAAGCAGGCTTCGATGAATGCTACAGGTCTTATGCCCCCAGGATGTACGGGGTTGCTTTCAAGATGGTAAACAACCATGAAGACGCTCTTGACATTGTCCAGGAGAGTTTCATAAAGGCTTACAGGAGTTGGGAAAGGTTCAGGGGGGAATCAGCGATTTCGACCTGGCTTTTCAGGATAACTCTGAATAATGCATTCGACTGCCTCCGGAGAAAGAAAAAAAAGAAGACGGTTGAAGTCGAGAAAGACGTGGAAGACAGCAGGAGATATTTCGGCGAGGCAAGGATTATAAGAGAAGATGTCATTAAGCAGGTCAGGGAAGAGATAGAAAAGCTTCCACCGAAGCAGAAAGCGGTATTTATACTGAAAACGTACGACGGACTCAATTACCAGGAGATTGCAAGAATCACCAACAGCAGGATAGGCACGGTCAAGGCAACATATTTCCAGACAATACAGAAACTGAAGAAGAACCTTTACATAAAAGAGGTGATAAAAAATGAACTGTGAGAGGTACAGGCGCTACATAATTGATTTGTTATCAGGAGAAATTAAGGAGAGGGAAAAGGAAGAACTTCTCAGGCATATGGAATCATGCGGC
>JAKPNC010000208.1 GCA_029548585.1 bacterium
AAACCAGCCGCCCCGTTTGTATACTCCAATATTGAAGGCCTGCTGTTCTGATGCCGCCGGCTTTAGTCCCATGCTTTCAAACGGTATCTTCATCTCCGAGACCCATGACGACTTCTCTTTATCAAGGATGGATGCCTTGTACTCGATGGTTTTTTCAACCTCCATGATCTTCTGGTGAGCCATGCCGAAGTTGTTCTTATACTGGGCTTTCCCGTCTGCGCTTCCCCAGAATATGTATATCGGGCCCGTGGGCATGTCGTCTATCCACCAGCTTCTGCTGTGCGGGCCGTTATGGCTTTCAATGGAGACCTCAAACATGGGCACGTGGTTTTTGGCCCTGGGCGGCATGCCTTCTGTGAAAGGATCCGGATCGTTGACGGTGGCGATGTAAAGGTATTTGTCGTCGTAAAGCATCCACGCGTAGCTCAGTGGGCCTTTTTTTGATTCCCCCGTATAATATTGCTCTATCACCATGGCTTTCTTCCTGTCAAGACCCAGCCATTCTCCGGCATCAAGTTTTCCGTCTATGGTGACAGGGGCGCTTCTTTTCGGGATAATGTATGTGAGAGCCTTGCTTACCCTTTTCTGGGGGGACATGGTTTTCGAGATCTCCCCTATCGGTTTCCAGCCGTCCTTGTAATATCTCCCGATATCTTCCTTCTTCCTGTCGACCGGCCAGCTCGCTCTCAGAGGGTCTTTGTAAACCCCTGCCTTTTCGAAGGGGACAGGTTCCATGCCAATTTTGCCGTATACGGGGGATCCCGTTCTTATCCTGAAGTCCATTCCTTTCCTGTTCATGAAAAGGGGATCTCCCTCTTCCCAGTTGTCCCTTATCAGGTTATCATCTTTTATGTCCGGAGCAATGCTGATGAAAGGACCTCCCGTATTTGCGTTTCGTTCTATCACGTTGCCCTTTGACCATCCTACCATCTTTTCGCCGGAAAGGATGCTCGCAAGCTGGGGATACCTGTAATTCCATGGCGGTTGCATGTAATTAACACCTTTCAACAGTCTGGCAAAGTCTGTAATAATTGAAAACTTTGGCAGTCCGGTCTCCTCGTCGTTTAAAAGCATTGCCCTGTTGCCCTGTGATATGGCCCTGGATTCGACGTCGACGAAGATGTTATTTTCAAGCCTGTTGTCCGGCTGTGGGTTGGATATGCCGTTGGGCACCTTGTAGAATACGTTATCGGTGACCGCGAATCCTCCGTTGAGGGAATCTATGTGTATGGCGTTGAGTCCCTGGTGCATGTTGGGCGAGGAGTGGTAACTTATGTGGTGAAAAAAGTTGTTTCGTATGACATTGCCCCTGTTCATCATGCGCCACTTGTCAGAATAAATGTAGATGGCTCCGAATTCTCTCGCCTCGTAAGGAACGTCGTGAAATTCGTTAAACTCTATGATATGGTCGTTTGAGCTTGCTCCTAAGCTTGCCCCGTGCATATATATGGCGTGCATGGGGGCGTCGTGTATCAGGTTGTGGGCAATCCTGTGCCCGGTTCCTATCAAAAGGGCGGCCGGCCTGTACCCTCCGCAAAAACGGTTGAACCTGTGGATGTGGTTATTCTCCATTACGTGGCAGGAAGGGATAAGCTTGACCTGGTCTCCGGCGTCCATGATTACGCCTCCTTCCCCCATGTCGTACATGTCGCAACCGTATATCGTGTGTTCCCATCCGTCCTTGATGTTCACGGCGTACTGCCCGGTGTTCCTGATCGTGCATCCGGCTACGGCTATCCTGCGGCCGTTTTTGATGTCTATCCCGTGGGTCCAGGTGCCTTCGATGGTGATGCCTGATATTATCATGTGTGATGCGTTATCGAATCTTATGACCGGTTTTGAGAGGGTCGTTACTATTGTCTCGTTCTTATTCCCGTCATCCGGAGGCCAGAAATAGAGCCGGCCGGCATCCCTGTCTATGTACCATTCCCCGGGGCTGTCAAGTTCGCTCAACAGGTTATATGCATAAAAGGGTGCGTTCGCCTGGTATGGAGTGTTATAGAGAGAGTAGGTTTTGCCCCACCTTGTGTCCGGGGCCGTGAAAATTGTTTTTTTCTCAGTGTCAAGCTCCGTTATCCTTGCATGGATCATCTGGAAGGGCATGGTTTCGGCAAGATATCCCTTTATCCATACCTCCTTTTCGTTTTTCCACCGTTCAGGCCTGTCCCCGGAATAGATGAAACAGTTGCGCTGGAAAGGCTTGTTCCGGAAAGTTCCGTCCCCCTTCGGGTTCGGCAGACCTGCGATCCTCTGGTAGCCGGAATTGGGCCACCTTGCCAGAGTCATGATCCTGCCGTTGAATATGACCTCCATGGCTCCGGGGCGCGCCACAGCGGGGGGATTGTGTCCTCCCCTGTTTGTCAGCTGCCCGTAGTCCGTTATGCCCAGGGCTTTAAGGTCGGCTTCCATGACCTTTCCCCTTGCTTCCCCGGGCAGTCTTTGCAGGATGGCCGGGTCCTTTGCCGTTGAGAGTTTGCTGACCGGTTTTCCTCCGACGATCCTGGCATTTTCTCCCGGGAAACCTGCATAGACGACAGGCGCCTCCTCGGTTCCTGAATCCTCCTGTCCGAAAAGGATTCCTTCATCCAGGTAATATGTTCCTCCCCTGAGAACCACCTTAACCCCTCCCGCAGGCAATCCGAGGGATTTTATTCTTCTTGCTTCTGCCTTTGCCCTCTCAATGGTTGCAAAGGGTTTTGACCTGGTGCCGGGATTGGCGTCGTTGCCTTCCGTGGAAACGTACACTTCCCTCCTGGCCTTTTCTATCTTATCCCTGAGCGTCTCGTTTAATCCTTTTTTCCCGGGCATGCCGTCTGCCAGTCCTTCAATGGCTTCAAGCCGGTTTCTCAGTTCAAGCCTGTGAACATCATGGGGATGGGCTGAAGTCTCCTCCTTCTTCAGCAGGTCGAGGTATCTCTTCCTTGCGGCGGAATACTTCTTTTCAATCATGTAGGTATCCCCGGTCTTTATCCCGGACATGAATATATGGTGCTCGAGAGCCGCCCCGTTTTTTTCCGCCCGGGCGAGGGCCTGCCTGGCCTTGTCGTAAGCCTTCTCTTCAATGTGCGTTTCAGCCTTCCTGAAGAGGGCGTGTATGCGGTAGTAATCGGAAATCCCTTTCCCGCCTATGAGTTCATCGTAAGTTGCATGGGCTTTGGCGTAATTCTTTTCCAGCCTGTAACTTTCAGCGACATTCAGCAGGGCCATGGGTCTGCCGTAATCTATCCCGGTGAAATTCACGAGCTTTCCGTACTCGGACCTTGCCTGGGCGTATTTCCCTTCACGCAGAAGACGGTCTCCTGATTCCATGATGTCTTCCACCCCTGATACCCCCGACCTGCCAAGCTTTTCTATCTCCCCGGGGTCGAGCGCCCTGTTATATATCACGACCTCATCCACATCCAGTATCACGCTTCCGACGCCTGCGTACAAGTACCCTATTTTGAAAAATTCATTTTTTCCAGCCTTTACGTAAGGGCCTTCATATTTCAGGCTTACGGCCGGGATGCCGTTAAGATACATCTTCATTTCACTTCCGTCCCATGTTGCTGCAAGGTGCTGCCAAACTCCGTCAGGCACGGAAAGGTATGAAATTGCCCTGGAACTTTTCGCATATTGGCTGTTTCCCATGAAGAATTCAAGGGATTGCCTCTGGTTATATACCGTTACCAGCCTCCAGCCTTTGGTCATCCCGTTGGCGGTTGACAGGATTCCTCCGTCAGCTCTCTCTTTACTGCCTGTAAATGTATGTTTTTGGGTGCCCGGCCCGTTTCTTCTGAACCATACCTCCACGGTAAACTGGTTATTTTCAATGTCAGCGGGGGCGCCCTGGTACCATCCCTGATCCAGTCTTACTGCCGGTTTGCCCGGCCACCTGCCTTCGATGATCTTAAGGTCGTCAAACTTCTCTTTCTTTAATTGAAAAGGCACGAATAGAAGGTCTGCGCCGCTTCCCTTGACGTCTTTAACAGGGCTCTTGCTGTCGGTAAGCCCTTCGAAAGTATAATACCTGACGGCGCGTGTATCCTGCATGACCGCCTTTTTTCTTTCCTGCCAGCGTATGGAGCTGATGTCTTCGGCATGAAGGTGGAGCATGAAACTGAAAACCAGCACAAGCAGGCATCTTGATATTTTCATATTTTCTCTCCTTTTCATTTCTTGTAAAGAAGATCTTCGGGATACGGTTCAAAATACCTCTGTCCGCCCAGGTATTCCTTCCCGTTTCCCGATATGTAGACCCTGGTCATCTCCAATACCAGCGCAAGAGGCACGTCACCGTTTTTATACCTTTCAAGCATCGACAGGAACCTCTTCTTTTCCTGCCCTGTTATCTCTGATGAAAAATAGCCGAAGGCGTGGAGAAGGACGTTTACATGGTTTTTGCGGGTTATCCTTCCCGAGAAGGTCTCCCTGAAGGCTGTCCCGTACCTGTCAAGCACCTGATTGAGGGGCAGTCTTTCGTGGTTTGCCACAATCCTTCCCAGGGATCTCATATGCTTCTGCGAAAAGGCCATGAGCGTCAGCTTGAACCTCGTGTGGAATTCAACCAGGTCGCCCGGTTTCCTGATCTCCTGCACGGCATTTCTCAGTTCCGCAAGGGCGAATACGCTCCTGAGGAAACTGTCCCTTATGTCAGGTTCCATAATCCTGCTTTCGCTCTCGATGGGCACGAGCGGAAAAGTATCTTTCACCATCCCGCCGAAAAGGCCGCTTCCCTTTTTTACCGGCGGATTTTTCTCTGTTG
>JAKPNC010000218.1 GCA_029548585.1 bacterium
TTACGGACAGCTTCGGAAGGATTGTCAACTTCCGGAACACGATACTTATAATGACATCGAATATCGGCACACAGCTTTTCAAAAACCGTTCGGTGATAGGCTTTGGCGGAACCGAAGACGGTTTCTCCGACGAATCCATGAGTGAAATCATAGGAGCCCAGGTGAAAAAGGCCTTCAGGCCCGAGTTTCTTAACAGGCTGGACGAGGTGATTATATTCAACTCTCTCAATCCGGACAACCTCAGGGATATCATAAACATAGAGATATCAAGGGTCGCTGAGAGGCTGAAGGAGATAAATATAGACATTACGGTGTCGGAAAAGGCCAGGAAATACCTTCTCGAAAAGGGTACCAGCAGGGAATTCGGGGCAAGGCCGCTTAAAAGGGTCATATCCAGGTGTATCGAAGATCCCCTCTCGGAAGAAATCCTTAAAGAGACCGACCCCGGACATTCAAAAGTTACCATTGACCTCAGAAAAGGTTGTCTTACGTTCAAAACAGAAAAAAAACAAAACGGAGAAAAAATTGAAGAGGAAACTGATTCCGCTGCTCTGTCTTCTATTTAGCCTGGCCCTGACCTCTTTCGCCCAGAACGTACTGCGGGTTGAGATATCGGGAAACAAGAACGTCAGCGAACAGAAGATACTCTCCCTTATCCAGACAAGACCCGGTACGGTCTTCAGCGCTGAAAGGCTTGGCACGGACATGAAGAAACTGGGCGAAACGGGATATTTCAGGAGCGTAAAATACGAAACGAAGTCCCTCGAAGAAGGAACCGAGGTACTCATATACCTTGTTGAGAACCCGCAGGTGGAATCCATCTCCTTCAACGGAAACAAGGCTTTCAGATCTTCCAGGCTGGCCGAAGTTCTCGGCATAAAGAAGGGGGACATCTACAACGAGATAGTTCTCCAGGACGCCCTGAAAAAAGTCGAAGAACACTATAAGGAAAAGGGCTTCCTCCTTTCAAACCTCACCGCAAGCGTGGATGAAGATGAAGGGAAAGCCGTTATAAAGATAAAAGTTTACGAGGGAGTCAAAGGGTACGTGAGAGAGATTGAAGTGAAAGGCAACTCGGCCTTCAAGGATTCCAGGATCCTCAAGCTGATGAAGACACGGAAGAGAGCCATCCCCTTCAAGAGGGGCATCTTCAAGGAAGATCTCCTGGAAAAAGACCTGCAGGCTGTCAGGACGCTATACCATACCAACGGGTTCATAGACGCAAATGTGGAAAAAACCCTTGAAGCACACGAAAAGGGAGGCATACGGCTGGCCGTCAACATAGAAGAAGGCAGGCAGTTCTTCCTGGGGAAAATAGGTTTCAGCGGCAACCTGCTGGGCAAAGAAAAAGAGCTTACCGGCATTCTCCCGCTTAAAAAAAAGGGGAGCGTCCTGAACAGGCAGCTTCTCGAAAAGAATAAAGATGCCCTTAAAAAGTTCTACTTTGACAAGGGATACATCACCGTGAACGTGATGGAGATACCCCTTGCGTCCGAAAAGGATGATGAGATTGACATAACCTACTCGGTTGAGCCCGGGGAAATCTACAGGGCCGGGGAAATAAAGATAACCGGAAACACCCGGACGAAAGACAAGGTGATCCGGCGGGAAATAGAGATAGAACCTTCCGACACCCTGACATCCGATGGCTTCCGGAAGAGCTACAACAATCTCTTCGACCTTAATTATTTCGACAGCATAAACATCTACCCCGAATTCATCTCGCTGCCCAATACCGCCAACATCGTGGTCGACGTTGCCGAGAAGGAAAAGACAGGGATATTCCTCATCGGGG
>JAKPNC010000238.1 GCA_029548585.1 bacterium
AATGGGGCCGCTTATATTTGTGACGTAAGCTTTCCCGGAGCATATAGACCCGGTATCCCCGGCCCGCCATGAAACCTGGAAGAGCGGGATTCAGGGTCCGGGGAGTTAGTCATACCAGTTTCAGGAACCCGAGGTTCTCGCTCATGCGACAGGACTGGCGTGGAACATATTTCCCTGCCTCTCCCTTCAAGGGAGAACATGGTCAATCCTTTCCTGAAATTGGATGGATGTGCCTCTCGTGGTAAGATATATAAAAACATGTAATTCGTGGTTGATAGCGCTTGCCTGCTTACGGGACATGCCTGCAAGGGAATCTTTCGCGGGCAAAAGCCGCAGGTAGTTCAGGTATGAGCCGGAATAAGGGAACCGCTTTTTCGGAAGATCCTTTTGGATCTTGCAAGGAGATGATATGAAGGTAACGGTCGTGGGCACGGGAAATGCCGGATGCGCACATTCGTTTAAGATTGCCAGGGCAGGCCACGAGGTCAGGATGCTGGAACCTTTCCCCGGGATTTACCGGGAGAACTTCAAAGCCATACACGAGAACGGCGGCATATGGGCCGAGGAGGCGGGAGAAAGGACATTCCAGGAGATAAGTTTTATCACCAGTGATCCCGCACAGGCCATTGAAGGCTGCGACGCCGTGATGGTCGTTACCCAGTCCCTCCAGCATGAAAGGCTTTCTTCCATTCTTAAACCCCTCATAGGGGAAGTAAAGCTTTTGATCGTTTCCCCGGGTTACATGGGAAGCCTTTTTTTCAAGGGTCCCGGAACCGGCAATGTCATATTTGCAGAGGGAGAATCCATGCCTTACGATGCCAGGCTGAAGGAGAACGGGGTGGTGCAGATCCTTTTCAAAAACTCGAGAAACGCCCTCTCCTTCCATCCCGTGGAAAGACAGGACGAAGGCTTGGAAATTGCAGGGAAACTGGTGGATACTTACAGGTTCAAGAGGCGTCATGTCATCGAATCTGCAATGCATAATCCCAATCTCATAGTCCATACAATAGGGGCCATAATGTCTGCCGCCAGGATAGAGTATTCAAAGGGTGAATTCTGGATGTACAGGGAAGCCTTCACCCCGTCAATATGGAACCTGGTGGAACGGCTTGACGGGGAGAAGATGGATATCCTTGAAAAGGCGGGATGCCGTAGGACTTCATATCTTGAAACCTGCAGGTTCAGGACCGAGGAAAACCTTGAGAAGGATCCCATGGAAGTTTTCAGGTCTTACGCAGACAAGGGTTCGCCGAAAGGCCCCGGAGAGGTAAACCACAGGTACATATATGAGGATGTTCCCATGGGACTTTGCCTGATGGGTTCCCTCGGCAGGAAGTTTGGTGTTAAGACCCCCGTTTGCGATTCGCTGGTGGAGATAGCGTCGGCCCTTCTGAAAAAGGATTTCAGGAAGGAGAGCAGGACTCTTGAAACCCTGGGGATGGGCGGTGTGCCCGCTCCGGATATGGTAAGCCTGGTAGAAAGCTGAGGGATGTTGCAACCGCCCCCTTTCAAAAGGAGGACCCATGGTTGACCCCGGAAGGATATACAGGTTTAACGATCTGCGGCCTTCCCGAGGCCCGGTAGTATACTGGATGTCAAGGGACCAGAGGTTGAGAGATAACTGGGCGCTCTTGTACGCCCAGGAGATTGCCCTCGAAACGGGCCAGCCGCTGGTCGTTGCCTTCACCCTTGCGGATTCCTTCCTGGGCGCCGGGCCAATCCACTACCGGTTCATGTTGAATGGTCTGCAGCTGCTCGAAAAGGACCTCGCCAGGCTCAATATTTCCCTTTTTATCCTTGAAGGGGACCCTGTCCGCTCAATCCTCAGATTCACAAAAGAAAATCTCGCCGGGGCCCTTGTCACAGATTTCTCCCCGCTTCGGGTAAGCCTTTCCTGGAAAGAACGGATCACCAGGGAAATCAGGATATTCTTCGCCGAGGCAGATGCCCACAATATTGTTCCCTGCAGATTTGTGTCCGGCAAGCAGGAATACGGTGCAAGGACCATAAGGCCCAAAATAGAAAAGCTTATCCCCCGGTTTCTCACTTCCCTGCCGCAGGTAAAGGCACATCCCCGCGCTTTCGGCAGGCCGGTACCTGCAACCGACTGGAATAGGCTTCTCGGGAGGTTCAGCGCCGGTGCAGCACAAGCGGAAAATTGGCCGGCCCCGGGAGAAAAGGAAGCCGGGAACCTTATGAGGAAGTTCATCAGGAATAAACTCGGGGACTACTCTGTTTTGAGAAACGATCCTTCTATGGATTGCCAGTCTGGGCTTTCCCCCTACATCCATTTCGGACAGGTCTCTGCCCACCGGGTTGCCCTCCATGTTGAAAGTTCCGGCGCAGATATAAAATCGAGGGAATCTTTTATCGAAGAACTTATTGTCAGGAGGGAGCTGGCAGACAATTACTGCCTCTACAACCCTGGATACGATTCATTTTCAGGATTCCCTGAATGGTCGAGGAAAACCCTCGGCATGCACAGGGATGACGAAAGGGATTACATTTACACGCCCGCAGAATTTGAGGCCGCTTCCACTCATGATAAAATATGGAATGCG
>JAKPNC010000252.1 GCA_029548585.1 bacterium
CTACGCCTCCGAAAAGGGGACCCACGCAGCTGCCAATGAAAACAGCCGCCTGCATCATGCCCAGGGTAAACCCGCACCTTCGGGCGGGCGTGACGCTTGCAACCAGCGCCACGCTTGCAGCTATTGTCCCTGTAAAAACTCCCTGCAGCAGCCTGCATGCGATAAGCTGGCTCACGGTACGGACCATCGACATGAGAAAAAGTATCAGCGTACCGCCGAACATGGCCCGGCAGACCATGGACTTACGTCCGTAACGGTCGGCAAGAACACCCCAGATGGGAGCGAAGATCCCCAGGGTCACAGCAGTGGAACCAAGAGCGATCCCGGACCAAAAAGCCTGCTGTCCCTTCGAAAAGGTTCCCAGATCAGATATGAAAAAAGGGATGAAGGGCATGGCGAATGAAAAGCCGAATATTGAGAGTATCTGAGCTGCAAACGCAGATGCAAAAGTTTTTTTCCACATTCTGTAATCCAGGAAGAAGAAAATAATTTCAAAAAAATAAGAAAGAGTTTTGATATTTTAACAGATTACCGGAAAAGCTCAAAATAAAAGGCAGGATAATCAAATCAGTAGAAGGAGTAATCGTTACCGCCGAACCAGGTAACCTTCCATGCGGTTCCTTCCTTCTTCATCTCGACAGAGAATCTTCCCATGTCTGCAAACTTGTCCCCTGAAAGGCTTTTTGCATTGATTTCAGCAAGGAATCTTACCGTCGCTTTCTTCTCCTTTTCCTCTCCACTTATCTCTATCGTTACCTGGCTGAGAGACACATTTATATCATCGTAACTGCCAAGAATGTTTTTCGAGAGGAAATAGAGGGTCGCCCAGGTATGGCCGTACTCGTCGATGTACTTGCTGGAAATCTGTCCCATGAAACCGGTATGGTCTTTCTTTTCAATGCAGTTTTCCGCCAGCTTTAAAGTCCTTGATATCCTGTCCTTATCTGATACGAGAACATATTCCTTCACGAAAAAAGCCAGCATGGCGATGAAAAGGACCGCAAGAATAAAGGAAAGAGGCTTTTTTATTTTTTCCATAGTACCCTTCCAACGATATTCTTTAGTGCAACCTGGGTAAAGAGATGATCGTATTCGGGCATGCTCCTGTTGTCTCCGATTACGAATACAGAATCGTCCCTGACCTTTAAAGGCCCTACATTCCAGTCATTGGCTTCGGCAAGATACCATTCCCTGATATTCCTGCCGTCCACAAGAAGCAGGCCATCCCTTATCTCAACGTTCTCTCCGGGAAGGCCGATCACCCTTTTAAGAAAGTATAGGTAAGGCTTGTCATTTGTTCTGAAAACAACGATCTCGCCCCTGCGGGGTTCCCTGGCCAGGTAAGTAAGCTTATCGGCAACGACTATGTTTCCATCATAACAACATGGTTCCATGCTTGAGCCCGTCGTCCTGAAAGGCTGCAAAACAAAAAATCTCGCCGCCAGTATCAAGGCTGCAATAAAAAAAAGCCTTAAACTGCGTTTTTTCCCGGCAATCCCGCCTTCCGCCCTTTTGCCGCGGGGATAGGACATGGCCATTTTCGTCGAGTGCCTTATCTCATCTCGCTCGGATTGGGAGTCTTTATCACCAGGAAAGATGAGTTTTCTTCCGAGATGTTTCTTATAGACATGGACGTCTTAAATGCGACAGGCAGAATATCTCCCTTCCTTACATCCGTATCCAAACCGTTCAGCTCTATTGAAAGACTGCCTTCCAGGACAAGCAGATGAACATTTGAATTGGCATCATGCACAGGGACGCTCTGTCCGGGCTTCAACGCAATCTGCATGACAAGAAGGTGTTTTTCGTCCACAAGCTTCCTCCTGCCCATGCCTTCTTCCCTGTAAGGAATATTTTCAAATACGTTCATACTTACCTCCCTGTTAAACACAAAAGGCGGGAATCACCTGGTTGCCTGAAACATGCGGATAAGCAAATCACTGTTTTTTTTCATTTCATCGACTCTATCTTTTTTCTCGCTTCCTGCACGGAAGATACCTTTCCCAGCAAGGCGTTAAGCCTGCCTGACACATCCTCGACAATCTTTATTGACCCGGGCCCGGAGTCAGACTTTTCAGCATGGGCCTGCCATATATCCACGAGGAGGGACGCCTCTTCCCTGTCAGGCATGTCTTCTATACGTGCGGCTGAAAGCAGGCCTGATACAACCATCTCGTCTCCTGGAAGTTGTCTGAGAGCTTCCCTTGCCAAGGTTGCGTCCTGTGCCCCCAGTTTAACCAAATCCTCCTTTGCGGAGTTGGTCTTAAGTTGCATCACATATCCGGGAACCAGCCGGCTTTTATCCTTGACAACACGGTAAACGGCTCTTAAATCGCCGATTTGCGCCCCTGTCATTTCAAAGACTTTTACATAGTCATCCTCATTTTTTGTAATACTTGCTATAACGAACTGGGTGTTCGCAAGGTGAGGCGGATGTGCTCCCTTTATTTCAAAAGTCTTCCTGTATTCTGCCAGGGCTTCCTCTGTCCTGCCCAATAGCCTGTAGCTATGGCCTATATGACGCTGGGCATCAGCACGCTGTGACTGCGGCATCTCCTTTATATCATCGAGTTTTTTATACTCCGCGATTGCCTCCTCATACTTCTTCTGGCTGTAGAGATAATGTCCCACAAGAAACTGGGCTGTGCCTTTCTGGGAAGAAGTCAGCCCTTCAATACCCAGAACGGTTCTGTAAACCTCTTCAGCCTTCTGAAAATTATTCTGCTTGACATATGCGCCGGCGACCCTTGTCATGTAAGAATACGCCTGGATAGGTTTCAGATCCGGCAGGATTTTCTTGTATTCAGAAAATGCCTCATCAAGCTTGCCTTCTTTATAAAATGTTTCGGCCTCCCCGATACCCGGGTAAGCCCGGCCTGAAAGAATGAAGAGTATTGCCAGAAATGCCAGGAAAATCTTTTTCATATCTCATCCCTCCTTTTTTTTAATCCAACAAAATTTGGATGTCTTTTCATCCTGGTTTTTTCTTCCTTTCCCGTAAAGATATCCCTTGCCCGCATCTTCCATATCCTGAGTGGAGGGGTTAAAAACACCCCACCTCTTGCCGTTCCGATATCCAGGGCAGTAGAATCTTCATCGCCCGTACTATCATTATAAGGATTACAACCTCCTTTTGTCAATTCTTGAGCCGGCGGCACGGTATTAAAAACCTTTTCAGCAGGATTTACGAACTCCCCGCAAAGCCCTTTAACCATATACCCCGTTCAAATCCCATGGCATAAAGCATGGAAAGCATTCCTGCATGATAAGATGAAAGCCTTAAAGACCACGGAAAAACCGATGCCGGTTCCATGCAGAATAAGCTTTCCTGTTGAAAAAATGACAGCCATGTGGTTAAATACTCCTTTAAAGGAGAAAAATGGAACTATTCATCGTAAGGCATGGGGAAGCCCTGCCGGAAAGCATTGATCCCGAAAGGCCCCTTTCACGTGCAGGCATATCGGAAATCACGGAGGTAGCAGGAGTTTTGAAGAACGCCGGAGCCAGGGCCGGCACGATCTTTTTCAGCACGAAAAAGAGGGCGGAAGAAACGGCCCGCATAATCTCAGGCATCCTCGAAACGGATAGCACCCTGGTAGAAAGAGAGGATATGTCACCTTCAAGTCCTGTTGAACCTGTAATGGATATGATCTCACGGGCAGAGAAGAATATCATGATAGTGGGACACATGCCATTTGTAGGCAAACTGGCGAAGAAACTCCTCGGAAACGCCGCGGCTGAAAGCATCCACTTTGAAACGGGAAGCGTCCTCTGCCTGACAAAGAAAGACGGCGCATGGAATGTTGAATATAGTATCTCTCCTGAGAGGAAATAACCTTTTGCAGGTCTTCACGAAGAGGGAAAAACAGAAGAATTTCTCCATAATACCATGGAAATAGAGGTAACGGAACAATTCAGGCAGGCAATCAACCTTATAGAGCAGGGTAAAAGAAACGTTTTTATAACAGGCAGGGCCGGTACGGGGAAATCAACACTGCTCAGGTACCTGCGAACCGTTACATCGAGAAAAACGGTCGTGCTGGCGCCTACGGGAGTATCAGCCCTTAACGTACAGGGACAAACAATACATTCCTTTTTCCGGTTCAAACCCGACATAACCGCAGACAAGGTAAAGAAAGTAATCCGCAGCGAAAAGAATAATATCTACCAGAAACTTGATACCATCATAATAGACGAGATATCCATGGTCAGGGCGGATCTTCTTGACTGTGTCGACCGGTTCATGCAGGTAAACTGCTCAAAGCGTCTTCCTTTCGGAGGCAAACAGATGCTTTTTTTCGGAGACCCTTATCAACTGCCTCCCGTTATCACGCCGAACGAGAAGAAAATCTTCAGGGGGAAGTACAAAACCGGGTACTTTTTCTCGGCCGCAGTCATGGAAAACATCTCGTTCGACATACTCGAGCTTGACAGGATATTCCGGCAGAAGGATGCCGGGTTCATAGAGATTCTAAATGCCATAAGGAACAAGACCGTAACCGAAGATATGCTTACCGTGCTCAACGGCCGTTACATGCCTTCCTTTGAGCCCGAAGAAGACAGCTTCTACATCTCGCTGACAACCAGGAATTCCGCAGCTCTATCGATAAACGAAACACGGCTCGCAAAACTGCCCGGCAGGGAACACCTCTTTGAAGCCCAGGTGAGAGGCAAATTTGAACAATCGGCCTACCCTACAGACGAGCTTCTCCGGGTGAAAGAAAATGCCCAGGTAATGCTTCTCAATAATGATTCAAGGAAAAGGTGGGTAAATGGCAGTATTGGAAGAATCATAACTGTGATACCGGAAAACGATACCATACTGGTGCAACTCGAAAAAGGAGAAGTCGTTGATGTAACTCCGCACGAATGGGACATATTCAGGTACACTTACAATCCTGATGCCGACAAAATAGAGACAGAACAGGTAGGCTATTTCAAACAGTACCCCCTGAGATTATCTTGGGCCGTCACCATCCATAAAGCCCAGGGCAAAACATTCGACAATGTAATCCTCGATATAGGCGCCGGCGCTTTTACCCCTGGCCAGGTATACGTGGGATTAAGCAGGTGCGTTTCTCTCGATGGGTTGGTTCTGAAAAAGAAGATAAGAAAAAATGACGTTTTCATAGACTTGAACGTGGTAAAATTCATGACACAGTACAGGTATGACATATCTGAAAAAGAGATGCCCCTGGAAGAAAAGATAGAAAAAATAAAGGACGCCATAAGAACAAAGGCGGAGATGGAGATAGTCTACCTGAAAAGCAGCGATGAGAAATCTGTGAGAATAATCCTGCCGGAATACGTTGGAAAGCTTGAATACATGGGCAAAACATTTATTGCTACCAGGGCATTCTGCCTCAAGAGCCGGGAGGAAAGGGTATTCAGAGTAGACAGAATACTTTCCCTCCGAATTCTTGTATGACCATATCGCACCGCACACAAATCCTTCCTCTTTTCTTCTTCTCCTCTCCCCTCGGGGAGGGGACTAAGGTGAGGGGGGGCATAACCCCAACCGTCCAACCTGGTACAAAGTCCGCATCCTTCACGAACCTACAATGCGATCCTCGTCCTTCACGTCAAAAAATATTGACTCCCTAAATCCCGCATCATCGCCATCCGCCTCCGCCACAATTCTTTCCATATCCTCCTTCCCCCCGGCACCCTCCCCTAACTTGGAATTTTATCTGACATTATTGAAAATTGTAGTTTATCTGTATGAATGGTCTAAGAAGTTTCCGTTACCGTTTTGACGAAAAACTCAGGGCAATCTATAATTGCATCGTCTTTCGGATTCTCTTTCTTCAGCCGAACTATAAGACGTTCTATTTCAAAAGGAAGCTGGTTAGGATGTTTTTGCGGGGCTCTGCTGTGGTTATAGAGACCTCTTGCACCGTCTTGTATGTACCTGTTCCAGATCTTATGGCCGGTAACACGTGATATCCCGAATTCCCTGCATAACTGCGCCATCTTTTCTCCGGATAAAAGACGGCCTACAAACTTTGTCCTTTCATCCATAACACTTGTCTCCTTCCATGGCATATTAACTCCCTTTTCAAGAGATTAGTATACCAGAAAGTGTAAACCATGTGCCCGGAATATTGTGTTAAGGATGTGCCCAGAACATACCAAAAAAGCGGAGGGTGAGGGACTCGAACCCCCATGTCCTTGCGGACGGCGGATTTCAAGTCCTTAGAGTATCATTTTACATGGAGGATTTCTCTTAGGTAAAACCTATCAAAGCCATTGTCTATCAACGCATTGAGCAATAAATGACAATCCGGCCGAGTTTTATGAAAAAATGGGTAAAAAACACTTTTCATGGCATACAGGACATAATGCCGCCGGTTAAACATACGGCAAAGGGGGGGAGGGATTTTCAAAAACAGCAGCAAAAGAGGGAAAACAGAGGGATTGGTTGCAAATGAGGAAAAATCAGGAGCGTTTGGCGGATTTTTATTTGACACGGAAGATATACTGGAGTAAAATGCGAATAGCAAGTCAGAATTTAGAGTAAAAACAGTTCTTTTTGAAAGTCAAATGGAGGATGTCGGTTAAACTAGATTGCCGGATTATTAAGGTATACACATACATCTGATAATTTGTTGTTTCTATCTAATAGTAACAAAATAGAAAGATTCAAATACTCAAGGATCTTATAGAAATTAGATAAAAATTAATAATAAGTAAAACTAAATAAACAAGAAGGTTAAAAACAAAATGGAAAAAAATCAATCAATGAATAACTGCCTGCTGTTTTCAGGGAGCTCTAATCTGAAACTTGCTTCAAGAATTGCAGAATGTC